>DASUOY010000408.1:0-6933 GCA_036276395.1 Pseudomonas sp. | reverse complement strand
GGTCAGGGTGCCATCTTCGTCCAGACCGAATTCGAACTTGGTGTCGGCGATGATAATGCCGCGGGTGGCCGCATACTCCACCGCGGCGCTATACAGGGCGATCGAGGTGTCGCGCACCTTGGCCGCCAGCTCGGCGCCGATAATGGCTTCGCACTGGGCAAAGGAGATGTTCTCGTCATGATCGCCCACGGCGGCCTTGGTCGAGGGAGTGAAGATGGGTTGCGGCAGCTTGGCCGCTTCCTTGAGGCCAGCCGGCAGGGCGATGCCGCAGACAGTGCCACTCTTCTGGTATTCCTTCCAGCCGGAGCCAACGATATAGCCCCGCACGATAGCCTCGACGGCCACCGGTTTGAGGCGCTTGGCGACTACGGCGCGACCCTCGACCAGCGGCAGTTCGGCGGCCGGCACCACGTCTTCGACCCGATCGCCGGTGAAGTGGTTGGGCACCAGGCTTTTAAGCTTGTCGAACCAGAAATTGGAAATGGCGGTGAGGATCTTGCCCTTCTCCGGGATGGGTTCCTCGAGAATCACATCGAATGCCGAGAGGCGGTCGGTGGCGACCATCAGCATGCGCTTGTCGTCGATTTCATAGAGGTCGCGAACCTTGCCCGAGTAGATTTTCTTCAGGCTGAGGGTGGAGGCTGTGGTCATGTCGGAGTTTCCGCCTTTAGTAAACGAAACAGGCGAAACCCGCCGGGTTTCGCCTATTGGTATTACAGGTGCAGCAGTTGCCTGCTAACCGAGGTTTTCCTGGATCAGGTCGAGCACCTTGCGCGCTACATCGGCCGGCGCGTTGGTGTTGAGATCCTTCTCCACGGTGACCTGCACGCTTTCGCCCACAGTGGTCAGGCGTACCTGATAACGCTCGGCACGGGCGTCAATCTCTTCCTTGCTCGGCTCGCTGCCGAATACCTTGCCAAAGAAGCCCGGCTGCTCTTCCGGCTTCTTCGCCGTCTCGGCCAGGTTGATGTAGTACACGCCCAGGCTGCGGTTGATGTCGTCGATACGCACATCGGCCATTTCCAGGGAGCGGCCGACACCGGACCAGGCGCGGTCGAAGTCGGCGCCCAGGCTCAACACCGGGTTGCCGTTGCCGTCTTCCGCCAGGCTCACGCGGTTGGGCGCATCGAAATCACGAGCCGCCAGCAGGGACACCGAACCGCCCTGCTCGGCGCTACGGGCTAGGCTGACCAGCAGTTCATCGAGCAGCGCGCCATCCAGGCTGGAGTTGCTGCTGCGGTTGGTAAAGGCGACATCCTCGGTGCTGCCGGCAGGACGCTCGACGCTGACCACGAAGATTTCGCTGGTGTTACGCTGCACGCCCGGCTCGATGCGCACCCGCACGCGGGTTTCGGCATCCGGGGCGACGCCAGAAACGCGACTGCTCAAGCGCCGCGCCATGGAAGAGGAAAGCTCGTCGAAACGCTGCCAGGCGGTGCTGAACTCGCCGGTTTGCGGACGCTCTTCGCTGATCTGGAAGCCATTGTCGGCAAAGAACTGGCGGGCCACCGGCCAGACTTCGGCTGGCACACGCTGGGCTACCAGCCAACGCGACTCACCGCTCTTCTGCAAGCTGAACTCGCTGATGTCGCCACCCACAGCCAAGGCTTGTGGGCGCGGCACGATAAACTCGCCCTGATCCGTGGTGGTGGCTACTTGCTGGGGTACTGGCAGCAGCGGGTCGATACGCTTGGCCTCGACGTTCGGCAGCATCTGCATTGGCGCCGTCTGGCGAGCCTCGAGGTAGTCGCTACCACGATCACGGAAATAACCATCCTCGCCATACAGCCAGCCGCAACCGCTGGTGCTGGCGATGACCAGAGCAAGTGTCGAGAGTCCGGTGAGTCGCTTCATGCGCAATAATTCCTCAATTAAACCAATACGCCGGACTGGCGCATGGCCTGACGCAGCGGTTCATGACAACGTGGGCTGAGCCAGGTCAACGGCAGACGGATACCGTCGCCCATCAAGCCCATTTCGTGCAGAGCCCATTTCACCGGAATCGGGTTGGATTCGATAAACAACGCCTTGTGCAGCGGCATCAAACGGTCGTTGATGGCGCGGGCGATGGCGGCTTCGCCACGCATGGCGGCGGCGCACAGGTCGCTCATGGCGCGCGGGGCGACGTTGGCGGTTACCGAGATATTGCCCTTGCCACCCATCAGCATCAGCTCGACGGCGGTGGCGTCATCGCCGGAATAGACCAGAAAGTCCTTGCTTACCCGGTCCAGCACTTCCTGGCCGCGCTGCAGGTCACCGGTGGCTTCCTTGATGCCGATGATGTTGTCGATCTTCGACAGACGCTCGACCGTCTCCGGCAGCATGTCGCAGACCGTACGGCCCGGCACGTTGTAGAGGATCTGCGGTATGGCCACCGACTCGGCGATATGACGGAAGTGCAGGTACAGGCCTTCCTGGGTCGGCTTGTTGTAGTAAGGGGTCACCAACAGGCAAGCGTCGGCGCCAACATCCTGGGCCGCGCGGGTCAGTTCAACCGACTCGCGGGTGGAGTTGCCACCGGTGCCGGCGATTACCGGAATACGCCCGGCCACCTGGTCGACCACGCGTTTGATCACTTCGATGTGTTCAGGCACCTCAAGGGTCGCCGACTCGCCGGTTGTGCCGACCGCGACGATGGCGTTGGTGCCCTCTTGCAGGTGGAAATCCACCAGTTTGCTCAGGCTGTCCCAATCCAGACCACCTTGCGCATCCATGGGCGTAACCAGTGCCACCATACTGCCCGCAATCATGCAACCGCTCCTGCCGAAAAAAGAGAGCCGTAATGGTACTGGGGCCACCTGCCTTGCACAAGCGAAGTACCAAGGCTACGCGTATACAATCTTTATTGGCCAAACACCGCACATTAGTAACCGCCGGCGCCCATGAGCATTCCCCTGGGCGGTGCTTTTCGCTACCCTTCCGGCTTTGCTCGGTGCTGCTCTGCAGGCCGACCGTTTATCGTTTAGGAAGGCTGCATGTCCACCCCCCCAGTTCGCGAACAATTCCTCGTTATCAGCGCCCTTGGCCCCAACGCCATGGAGCTGACCAACGTGCTCTGCCGCACCAGCCACGAAAACCGCTGTGCCGTGGTCAGCACCCGCCTGAGCCGGCATGGCGAGTACAGCGCCCTGGTGCTGCAGATTTCCGGCAGCTGGGACGCCTTGGCGCGCCTGGAGTCGAGCCTGCCGGCGCTGGCCAAGAAGCACGGTTTCTCGGTCAACGTGATCCGCAGCGGCGCCTCGGAAACCCGCCCCCAGGCCCTGCCCTATGTGGCCTACGTCAGCTCGGCCTATCGCCCGGACATCCTCAATGAACTGTGCCAGTTCTTTATCGACCATCATGTCGAACTGGAAAACCTCACCTGCGATACCTACCTGGCCCCGCAAACCGGCGGCACCATGCTCAACGCCACCCTGACCGTGACCCTACCGGCCGGCACCCAGATCAGCTGGTTGCGCGATCAGTTCCTCGACTTTGCCGATGCCTTGAATCTGGATGCGCTGATTGAACCCTGGCGCCCACAGAATCCATAAGGAGCAGCATTTTATGGCCGTAGCACTCGACACCCCGGTTGCCGACTTCCAGGCAGAGGCCACCAGCGGCCAGACCGTCAAGCTATCCGCACTCAAGGGCCAGCAAGTGGTGATCTACTTCTACCCGAAGGACAGCACCCCCGGCTGCACTACCGAAGGCCAGGGCTTTCGTGACCAATACCCAGCCTTCCAGGCGGCCAACACCCTGGTATTCGGCGTATCGCGCGACAGCCTGAAGTCCCACGAGAACTTCAAGTGTAAGCAGGAGTTCCCCTTCGAGCTGATCTCGGACAAGGACGAGGCCCTGTGCCAGCTGTTCGAGGTGATCAAGCTGAAGAAGCTCTACGGCAAGGAATACCTGGGCGTCGACCGCAGCACCTTCCTTATCGACAAAGCAGGCGTGCTGCGCCAAGAGTGGCGTGGAGTAAAAGTCCCCGGCCATGTGGATGCCGTATTGGCCGCGGTTCAGGCACTCAATAAGGCCTGAACAGGTAACGTATAAAAAGGCCGGTCAGTGACCGGCCTTTTTTATGTAGCTCTTACTGCGCCGGCTCGCTGCGCGGCCAGGCATCGATCACGGCCTTGAACAGGGTGGCCAAAGGAATGGCAAAGAACACCCCCCAGAAGCCCCACAGGCCGCCGAACAGCAGCACCGCGCAGATGATGGCCACCGGATGCAGGTTGACCGCCTCGGAGAACAGCAGCGGTACCAGCACGTTGCCATCCAGGGCCTGGATGATGCCGTAAACCACCATCAGATAAATAAACTGATCGGTAAAACCCCACTGAAACAGGCCGATCAGCGCCACCGGCACCGTCACCACCACTGCGCCTATATAGGGCACCACCACCGACAGGCCGACCAGCAAGGCCAGCAACGCCGCATAGTTGAGCCCCAGATAGACAAAGCCGATATAGGTGACCACGCCGCAGATGATGATCTCGATCACCTTGCCGCGGATGTAGTTGGCGATCTGCGTGTTCATCTCCTCAGCCACCTGGCTGATCAAGGCGCGTTCACGCGGCAGGTAACTGCGAAACCACTCGCCAATCAGCTGACGGTCCTTGAGGAAAAAGAACACCAGAATCGGCACCAGCACCAGATAGATCATGATGCTGACCAGCAGCGGCAAGCTGGACAGGGAAAAGGACAACGCCCACTGGCCGAACTTGCCCACCTCACCGCGAATGGCCTCGATCAGCTGCAGCACCTGGGCATCGCTGATCAGATTCGGGTAACGCTCGGGCAACAGCAGAAACAGCGACTGCCACTCGCCCAACATGCGCGGCAGCTCATTGAACAGCGTGCTCAGCTGGTTCCACAGCAGCGGCAGCAACACCAGCAGAAACAGGCTCAACAGGCTGATAAACAGGGTGAACACCAACCATACGGCGGCCACCTGAGGCAGACGCAGGCGCTCGAACGCATTGACCAACCCCTGCATCAGAAAGGCCAGAACCAGGCCGGTCAGCACCGGCGCCAGCATTCCGCCCAGGGTCAGGATGGCGGTAAAGCCGAGAATCAGCAGCACCGCCAACACCACCGCCTGCTCATCCGAGAAGTAGCGATGCACCCAACTGCGTAGCACCTTAACCATCAGCACTCCTTAGAGCCGCAACCAAACCTGAACCCATAGCGAAACCTGCGGGGTCGATCAGGCCTTGCGCAACCAGTAGCGGTACACCCCGCCATCCACCTCTTCCCGCAACAGACTATGCCCCGCCAGCGCGGCGAAGGCACGAAAATCACGTTGCGAGCCGGCATCCGTGGCCTCGACCTTAAGCACCGCCCCACTGGCCAGGCGATTGAGTTCAAGCTTGGCCTTGAGCAAAGGCAGCGGGCAATTCAGGCCACAAGCATCCAACTGGGCGTCGTAGTCTTCGGCGCGCCATTCACTATCTGTCATGTTCTACTCCTAGAAGGCAATAAGCATACCCAAGGCCGCACAACCCTGGCCAGCAGAGCAAGCGGGCGGCTACAGTAGCGCCTTTGTTCGACATGAGCTTTGTGCATGAGCCTTCTGCGCCCTACCCTGTTGACGCTCGCCTGTCTGCTGGCCACACCCGCCATGGCCAGCGACCTGCCCTCGCTTGGCGATGCCAGTTCAGCCATCGTTTCCCCTCAGCAAGAACACCAACTGGGCCGCGCCTGGCTAAGCCTGGTGCGCGGCCAGGTCAGCCAACTGGCCGACCCGCAGCTCAAGGACTTCGTCGAAACCAGCGTCTACCGCCTGAGCGAAACCAGCCAGCTGCAGGATCGCCGCCTGGAGTTCGTCCTGCTCAACAGCCCCCAGATCAACGCTTTCGCCGCACCCGGCGGCATAGTCGGGGTCAATGGCGGGCTCTTCCTGCACGCCCAGACCGAAGCCGAATATGCCTCCGTCATGGCCCACGAACTGGCGCACCTGTCGCAGCGCCACTTTGCCCGCGGCCTGGAAGCCCAGCAGCGCATGCAGATCCCGGTGATGGCCGGCCTGCTCGCCGGCATAGTCGCGGCCGCGGCTGGCGCCGGCGACGTGGGTATTGCCGCGATTGCCTCGACCCAGGCCGCCGCCATGCAAGAGCAACGGCGCTTCTCCCGGCAGAACGAACAGGAAGCCGACCGCATCGGCCTGGTCAACCTGGAAAAAGCCGGTTTCGATCCGCGCGCCATGCCGAGCATGTTCGAACGCCTGATGCGCCAGTACCGCTACGACCGCAAGCCGCCGGAATTCCTGCTGACCCACCCGGTGTCCGAATCGCGCATCGCCGATACCCGCAACCGCGCCGAACAGCATGCCAGCAGCGGCACCACCGACAGCCTGCGCTACCAGTTGATGCGCGCCCGCGTGCAACTGACCTACGAAGACACCCCAGGCCTCGCGGCCAAGCGCTTTCGCAGCATGCTGGAGGAAGATCCGCAGCTGGACGCCGCGCGCTATGGCCTGGCCATTGCCCAGATCAAGAGTGGCCAGCACCAACAGGCCCGGGAGAGCCTGCAACCCTTGCTGGAAAGCGCCCCTAACGATGTGGTGTACAACCTGGCCCAGATAGAGCTGGACATGGCCGCCGGCAAGCTCGGCGCAGCCCAGACCCGCATCGAGCGCCTGCTGACCCTCTACCCCAGCAACTACCCGGTCAATCAGGCGCGTATCGACCTGCTGATGAAGCAGGGCCACACCCAGGACGCCGAGCGCGCCCTGGATCAGCTGCTGAAGAGCCGCGGCAAGGATCCGGACGTCTGGTATCAGGTGGCCGAAGTACGCGGTTTGAGCGGCAACACCATCGGCCTGCACCAGGCCCGCGCCGAATTCTTCGCCCTGGTTGGCGACTATGGGCAGGCCCTCGAGCAACTCGACTTCGCCAAGCGCCGCGCCAGCAACAACTTCCAACTGGCCTCGCGCATCGACGCCAGGCAGCG
>DASUOY010000407.1:0-10476 GCA_036276395.1 Pseudomonas sp. | reverse complement strand
ACGATGGCTTCCTGCATGCCTTCAATGCCAATAACGGTCAGGAGCTGTTTGCCTATATGCCCAATGCGGTGCTGCCTAACGTGAAGCAGCTGGCCGCCAGCGACTACAGTCACCGTTATTTTGTCGACGGCAAGCTGCAGGTGCGCGACGCCGTGCTAGATGGCAAATGGAGTTCAGTGCTGCTGGGCAGCCTGGGTGCCGGCGGCAAAAGCGTATTCGCCCTGGATGTGACCAATACCAGTGCTAGCGGTTTTGATGCCAGCAAGATTCTTTGGGAAATCAAGGATGATGCCGATCTGGGCTTTAACTACAGCGAACCCCTGGTCGGGCGCATGAAGGACGGCGAGTGGGTGGCGATTTTCGGTAATGGCCACGGTAGTAGCAGCGACGATTCGGTGCTGTTTATCGTCGATCTGGAAAGCGGCGCGGTAAACAAGGTGCGCGCCGGCACCGCCACTGGCGGCCTGTCCAGCCCATCCTTCGTCTATGCCACCGATGATGACGGACATATCTATGTCGACGAAATCTTCGCCGGTGACCTGAGCGGCAATCTGTGGAAGTTCAACCTGGCGAGCAGTGGTTCAGGGGCCGACGACTTCGAGGTCAGCCTGAAATCCGGTAATACGCCGCAGCCGCTCTATATAGCCAAAGACAGTGCGGGTAAGCGCCAGCCTATTACGGTCAAGCCGGAAATCGCCGCACACCCGCAGGAAGGTGTGGATGGCAATATCATTCTGTTCGGCACCGGGCGCATGTACAGCGTGGGCGACGTCAGCGATACCAGCACCCAGACGCTGTACGGGATCTGGGACAAGAAATCCGCCAACGGTTCGTCGAACGCCTTCACCGGGCGCTCGTCTCTGGAGCAGCGCAGCATTCTGTTCGAAGGCTCGGCCTTCAATCGCCAGGTGCGGGTGGTGGATGCCCCCGCCAACGAGATCGACTGGGACAGCAAGCGCGGCTGGTTGCTCGACCTGATTTCGCCAACCCAGGGGGCAGAGGGTGAGCGGGTCATCTTCTCGCCGCGCATCCTGCTCAATCGCCTGGTTGTGCAGACCGCGATTCCGTCGGGCGACCCTTGTTTGGGCGGTGGTAGCGGCTGGACCCTGGTGCTGGATATCGCCAGTGGTGGGCGCCTGAGCTACACGTTGTTCGACCTGAATCAGGATGGCAAATTCGACGAGAAAGACCGGGTGATGGTCGATGGCGTGCCCTTGGATGTTTCCGGCATCGGCACCAGCGGTGGCATCCCCACCGGTGGCTATGACCTGCTGGACAAGAACAAGTACTGGCTCTGCCGCGGCACCGGGGTGGATGACTGCATCCCGGCGGCCAATACCCTCAATATCATCGAAGGGCGACAGTCCTGGAACCAGTTGAAGTAGCGGCGTGCCGCTCGCTGCCACGGCTTGGGCCGTGGCAGCAAACAACCGGTTATCCCTGAATTAGCCAGTGCGGATTAAGTGAAATGCGTCAGCAGCAAGGTTTTAGTCTGATAGAGCTGATGGTGGCGGTGGCGATAGTCGGCATTCTCGCCGCCATCGCCTATCCCAGTTATACCGAGTACGTAAATCGCGGCAAACGCGCCGAGGCCAAGGCCGCCTTGATGGAGGGGGCGCAACTGCTGGAGCGCTATTTCGCCGTGCAAGGTACCTACCGTGATGTGGCGAATAACCTGGCGCCGGTGTTCCCCACGGTGGCTGGCGGTACTGCCGCCACTCCGGCCTACACCATTGCCAGCAGTGGCAATCCGACGGCCACCAGCTTCCTGCTTCAGGCTACCCGGGCCAACAGCATGGTGGGCGATGCCTGTGGCGATTTCCGTGTCAGCCACACGGGTGCGCAAACCGTGGTCAATGCCACGCGTTCGGCTGCTGAATGCTGGTAGGACTGGGCTAGCAGGCGTATAACGGGCCGCTTCAGAACCTGCTCAAAGTCTGCTGCGCGTCGGCCCTGCTGCGTTAAAAGCAGGCTCGGAATGCTCATTTACAGCAGTAAACTCCGCTTCCTCGCCTGCTTTTGCCTTGCATGGTTCTAGCTCGCGAGACATTGAACAGGTTCTCCAAGGGTGTGAAGCGGCCCGTTTGCTTTTGGAGAGTCTATGCCGGTGTTGGTGGTTGGCGGTGGCGCCATAGGAATGCTCAGTGCATACCTGCTGGCGGCGAGTGGCGAGCAGGTGACGTTGCTCGATCAGGGGTTGTTGGGCCAGGAGTCCTCCTGGGCTGGTGGCGGTATCGTGTCGCCGCTCTACCCCTGGCGCTATGGTGCGGCGGTCACGGCGCTGGCGCATTGGTCGCAGGATTTCTACCCGCGCCTGGGCGAGCGCCTATTGGCGCAGACCGGTGTCGATCCCGAGGTGCATGTAACCGGGTTGTATTGGCTCGACCTTGAGGATGAGGCCGAAGCCCTGGCCTGGGCTGCTCGCGAGCAGCGCCCGTTGCGCCAGGTCGATATCGCCGCGGTGCACCAGGCGGTGCCGGCTCTGGCGGATGGCTTTAGCCATGCCATCCAGATGGCGAATGTCGCCAATGTGCGCAACCCGCGCCTGCTCAAGGCGCTGCGCGCGGCGTTGCAGCAGCTGCCGAATGTCACCTTGCACGAGCGCTGTGCGGTGAGCGGCTTTATTCGTGAGGGTGAGCGGGTGGTCGGGGTGCGGACCAGCCAGGGCGCGATGCACGCGGAGCAGGTTGTGCTGGCGGCTGGCGCCTGGAGTGGAAAGCTGCTGCAAAGCCTGGGCGTCGAGTTGCCGGTGGTGCCGGTCAAGGGGCAGATGATCCTCTACAAGTGCGCCGCCGATTTCCTGCCGGCCATGGTGCTGGCCAAGGGGCGTTACGCGATTCCACGGCGCGATGGCCATATTCTGATTGGCAGCACCCTGGAACATGCCGAATTTGATAAGACCCCCACGGCCGATGCCCTGGCCAGCCTCAAGGCTTCGGCTGTCGATCTGTTGCCGGCGTTGGCGCAGGCTGAGGTGGTAGGGCATTGGGCGGGGCTGCGCCCAGGTTCGCCCGAGGGTATTCCCTTTATCGGGCCGCTGGCTGGTCATCCAGGCTTGTGGCTGAACTGCGGGCATTACCGCAACGGGCTGGTGCTGGCCCCGGCGTCCTGTCAGTTGTTGGTGGACCTGATGGCTGGGCGTGAGCCCATTATCGATCCGGCGCCCTATGCGCCAGCTGCGCGATTGACCCCGTAGGGCGGGGTTAGTCTATCCCCAGCTTCTTTAGCCGGTAGCGCATCGAGCGAAAGCTCAGGCCCAGGCGCTGGGCGGCGGCGGTGCGGTTCCAGCGGGTTTCTTCGAGTGCCTGCATGATCAGCTTGCGCTCGATGCTTTCCAGGTGGTCTTCCAGGTTGTCGATCTGCGCCAGGCTGGTTTCGTTGCTTTCGCCGGGGCTGCAACTGTCGGCCAGGCGTAGGTCGCTGGCGCTGATGCGGTCGTCCTCGCACAGGGTGTAGGCGCGCTCCAGCATGTTTTCCAGTTCGCGCACATTGCCGGGAAAGCGGTAGCTCTTGAGTTTTTCCAGGGCGTCGGGGGCGAGCGCGGCGGCGCTCAGGCCGCTACCCTCGGCCAGGCGCGTGAGCATGCTGTCTGCCAGCAGGGCGATGTCTTCGCGGCGCTCGCGCAGGGCCGGCACATGCAGTTCGATCACATTGAGGCGGTAGTAGAGGTCCTGGCGGAAGCGTTCGGCGGCGACTTCGGCGGCCAGATCTTTATGGGTGGCGCAGAGGATGCGTACATCGACCACCACTTCCTGTTGCCCGCCCACCGCGCGCACGGCCTTTTCCTGAATCGCTCGCAGCAGTTTGACCTGCATCGGCAGCGGCAGGTCGGCCACTTCGTCGAGAAATAGGGTGCCGCCGTTAGCGGCCTGGAACAGCCCCTGTTTGTCTTCGATGGCACCGGTAAAGCTGCCTTTCTTATGGCCGAAGAACTCGCTTTCCATCAGCTCGCTGGGGATGGCGCCGCAGTTGACCGGAATAAAGGGTTGTTCGCTGCGCGGGCCCTGTTCGTGGATCAGCCGCGCCACCAGCTCCTTGCCGCTACCGGATTCGCCACTGATATAGACCGGAGCCTGGCTGCGCGCCAGCTTGAGAATTTGCTTGCGCAGGGCCTTCATCGGTGGCGACTCGCCGAGCAGGCGGCTGTCCACCGGCAGCACCGCTTCGTCGCTGCTGCCCAGGCGCAGGGCCGTGGTGACCAGTTCGCGCAGGCGGGTGAGGTCGACCGGTTTGGTCAGAAAGTCGAAGGCCCCCGCCTTGAGTGCATTGATCGCGGTGTCCAGGCTGCCGTAGGCGGTAATCATCGCCACCGGTACGTGGGGGTGACGCTGCAGTATGTGCTGCACCAAGTCCAGGCCGGTGCCATCGGGCAGGCGCATATCGGTCAGGCACAGGTCGAAGGGTTCCTTGGCCAGCCACTCGCGCGCTTCCTTGACGTTGCGCGCGCTGCGGGTGTCGAGCTTCATCCGGCCCAGGGTGATTTCCAGGAGTTCGCGGATGTCCGGTTCGTCGTCGACTATCAGGGCTCTCTGGCGGGTCATGGTCAGCTCAGTTTACGCGGGTGGGCGAAGGTGATGCGCAGGCAGCTGCCGCCGCCCTCACGCAGTTTATAGTCAAGATGGGCCTGATTGCTCTCGCAGAGTTCGCGGGAAATATACAGGCCCAGCCCCGTGCCCTTGTTTTCCGTGGTGTAGAACGGTTCGAACAGATGGTGCAACTGCTCTTCGGCCACCCCGGGACCATCGTCCAGCACTTCCAGCACTGGCAGGTCGCTCTCCGGGTCGCGGAACAGTTTCAGCCATACCTGGCCTTGGGGGTTCTTCTGCGCGCTGTAGCGCAGGCCGTTTTCCACCAGATTGCTCAGCACCTGATTGAGCTGGTGCGGGTCCATGCGGGTCTGGATGCTGCCACTGGCGGTTTCCAGGTGCAGGGTCTGCTCGGCTTTGGCACTGCTGCGGAACTCGCTGGCGAAACGGTGCAGCCAGTATTTCAGGTCCAGTAGTTGCGGTTCGGCCTGGCGTCGGCGTGACAGTTGCAGCACGTTCTCGATCACCAGGTTCATGCGCCGCGAGTGATCCTGAATGATTTGCGCCAGGCGCTGGTCGGGGCCGTGCAGCTCTTCCGACTCCTGCAGCAATTGCGCGGCATGGCTGATGGCGCCGAGCGGGTTGCGGATCTCGTGGGCAATGCCGGCGGTCAGGCGGCCGAGGGACGCTAGCTTGAGTTGCTGGGCCTGCTGGGCGATTTGTGAAATATCGTCGAGAAAAATCAGGGTGTGCCGATGCTCGCCGCGCTGCAGGGCAATAAAGCTGGGCTGTAGCACGCGGCCATCGGGTGCGCCCTGCAGGCTGCTGGGGCGCAGGCTGGGATTGTGCAGCCATTGCTGCATGCGCTTGATCAGCTCCGGGCAGTGCGGGTCGAGGAGCTTGCCGGTCAGTTCGGCGTGGCCGAGCAGGTGATTGGCGCCCTGGTTGGCCAGCAGCACCCGGTGTTGTTCATCCAGCACCAGGATGCCGGTGCGCATGCGTTGCAGGATCAGGGCGTTGAGGGCTTCCAGGTTGGCCACGTCGGCGGCGCGCTGTTCGGCCAGGCTTTCGCTGACTTGCAGGCGCCGTGTCAGGCCCTGGACGAACAGGGCGGCGGCGAAGCACAGCGCGCCGAGGGCGCCGACCTGCACATATTGGGCGGCGGCGGCTGGACGGCTGAGGCTGAGGTAGAAGGTCAGGAAGATCATGCCGATCGCCGCCACCGCCGCGATCAGCAGACCGATACGCCCGCGCAGGAGGATATTGGCGATGGCCACGGCCACGATCAGCAGGTTGCCGATACCGCTGGGCGCGCCGCCGGCCGCATAGAACAGGCCGGACAGCAGCGTCACATCGACCAGGGCCAGGCCGAACACCTGGGCCAGGCGCTTGGGCTGGCGCATCAGGGTGATGGTCAGGCAGCTCAGCCCCAGATACAGCCAGCTGCCGTTGCGGAACAGCTCGGGGTTGGCCAGTTGCAGCAGTTCATCATCCAGGTTGCTGTATACCAGCAGCACCATGGCTAGGCCGACGACCAGGCGGTACAGGTGGTAGAGCTGCAGGATCCGCCGGCCTTGCTCCCCGCTCAGGGGAAGGGCATCAACGCTCACCGGATTTAGGGCCTTGTTCTAGATGGGCTTGGCTGCAGTACCAGCGCTCATCCTGGGGCAGGGCATGCAGGCGTGGGATATGTACGCCACAGTGGGCGCAACGCACCATGGGCTGGGCCTGTTCGGCGGCGCCCGGACGTTGCTGTGGTGGGCGGGTAAAACGTCGCCAGAGCCAGAAGGCGGCCGCGATAAGGGCAAGCCAGAACAACAGACGGAACAAACCCATGGTGCACTCTTCGTCAAAGTAGATGGGCAGTTTAGCTAACCGGGCCGTGCCAGCACAGCGCGGCACTATCAGGCTGGGTACTGTTACTCGGGTCGATCGGCATGGCTGTGTTCGCCATGGCCTGAGCGCTTTGGCTTGGCGACTGGGTGACGCTGTTGATGAGCAGACTGCACAAACAAAGAAGGGAGGCCGTTGGCCTCCCTTCTTTAATGCTGCGTGGCTGCTTAGTCGAACAGGCCGAAGGTCATATAGCTGAACCAGGAGCGCTTGTTCTGCTCTTCTGTCTCGGCATTTTCGGCCTTCAGTTCTGCCGGAATCTCTTCTTCGGCATCTTCGTACTGGCGGATCACATCCTGGCTGGCGCGGGTTTCGCCCGGCGGCAGCGGGGTGTCGGTTTCGATCAGGCCGAGGGTGGCCTTGGCCAGCCAGGAGCGGGTGTCGGCTTCTTCTTCGCGCGGCACGAACTGGCCGTCGACCAGGCTTGGGTGGTCCGGGTAGTTGAGCTTGAGGGTTTCCAGGCTGGTGGCGGCCAGCTCATCCAGGGTCAGGCGCTGGTAGGCCTCGGTCATCACTGCCAGGCCGTCGCCGACTGCTGGGGTTTCCTGGAAGTTTTCCACCACGTAGCGACCACGGTTGGCGGCGGCGACGTAGGCCTGGCGGGTCAGGTAGTAATGCGCTACGTGGATTTCGTAAGCGGCCAGCAGGTTGCGCAGGTAGATCATGCGCTGCTTGGCATCTGGTGCGTAGCGGCTGGTCGGGTAACGGCTGGTGAGCTGGGCGAACTCGTTGTAGGAGTCGCGGGCGGCGCCCGGGTCGCGCTTGGTCATGTCCAGCGGAACGAAGCGGGCGATCAGGCCGCGATCCTGGTCGAACGAGGCGAGGCCCTTGAGGTAGTAGGCGTAATCGACGTTGGCGTGCTGCGGGTGCAGGCGGATAAAACGGTCCGCCGCAGATTTGGCGGCTTCCGGCTCGACGTTCTTGTAGTAGGCGTAGATCAGCTCCAGCTGGGCTTGTTCGGCATAGCGGCCGAACGGGTAGCGCGATTCCAGGGCCTTGAGCTTGGCGACTGCGCTGTTGTAGCTACTATTGTCCAGGTCGGTCTGTGCCTGCTGGTACAGCTCGGCCTCGCTCAGGTTTTCGTCGACTACCTCTTTTGACGAGCAGGCGGCAGTGAGGGCGAGGATTGCGATCAGCAGCAGGTGTTTCACTTGCATGGCGGCTTGCGTCCCTGTGACGGCGGCTGTCTTGAGCAAAGCCGTCCTGTTATGATGAGCGCCCCCGGTCGTCCTGGGGCAAAGACGCCGTATTTAACCACAAGCGTGTTGCCGAAACCAAAGGCTACGCCCCCTCTGTTGCCGAGCATGTCCTCTATTAATAAGCAGACCATAGAACTGAACGCCGAGGTGCCCTATGAAATGGGTGGTCAGCGCCTCGACCAAGTTGCCGCACTCCTGTTCGCCGAGCACTCGCGTTCGCGTCTGTCTGCCTGGATCAAAGACGGCCTGTTGACTGTCGATGGGGCGGTGTTGCGTCCGCGCGATATCGTCCACGGCGGCGCGCTGCTGGCTCTCAAGGCCGAGCAGGAAGCCCAGGGCGAATGGATTGCCCAGGATATCGAGTTGGATATCGTCTTTGAGGACGAGCATATCTTGGTGATCAACAAGCCAGCCGGCCTGGTCGTGCATCCGGCCGCCGGACACGCCGACGGCACCTTGCTCAACGCCTTGCTGCACCATGTGCCGGATATCATCAACGTGCCGCGCGCCGGCATAGTCCATCGTCTGGACAAGGACACCACCGGCCTGATGGTGGTGGCCAAGACCATCGAGGCGCAGACCCGTCTGGTCGACCAGCTGCAAAAGCGCACCGTCAGCCGCATCTATGAATGCATAGTGATAGGCGTGATCACTTCCGGTGGCAAGATCAACGCGCCTATCGGTCGCAGTTCCTCGCAGCGCCAGCGCATGGCGGTGAGCGACGGTGGCAAACCGGCGGTCAGCCATTACCGGGTGCTGGAGCGTTTCCGTTCGCATACCCATGCGCGGGTCAAGCTGGAAACCGGGCGTACCCACCAGATACGCGTGCATATGAGCCATATCGGTTATCCGCTGGTTGGTGACCCTGTCTATGCCGGGCGTTTCCGTATTCCGCCGGCGGCCAACCAGAGCATGGTGCAAACCCTCAAAGAGTTCCCGCGCCAGGCACTGCATGCGCGCTTCCTGGAGCTGGATCATCCGATCAGCGGTGAGCGGATGAAGTGGCAGTCACCCTTGCCGGATGATTTCGTCTGGTTGCTGACGCTGCTGCGTCAGGATCGTGAGGCCTTTATCGGCTGACACGGATCTGGCTAACACGAGTGGGTAATAGGGAGCAGGGTGACAGGATGCACGACTGGCTGACGCCGCAATGGCCTGCACCGGCAAGGGTAAAAACCTGCGTTACCACCCGTCGCGGTGGTGTCAGCGCGGCACCTTACGACAGCCTCAATCTGGGTGATCACGTCGGCGACGACCCGCGGGCGGTGTTGAAGAACCGCCAACGGCTGGTCAGCCTGCTCGGTTGCAAGCCCGCCTGGTTGCAGCAGGTGCATGGCGTGGCGGTGGTCGAGGCCGATCCTGCGCAGGTGCTTGAGGCCGACGCCAGTTGGACGGGCAAGCCGGGCGTCGCCTGTACGGTAATGACGGCTGACTGCCTGCCAGCGCTGTTCTGTGATCGTGCTGGAACCCGTGTGGCGGCTGCCCATGCCGGCTGGCGTGGCCTGGCCGCCGGAGTTCTGGAGGCCACGCTGGATCAACTGGCGGTGCCGGCGGATCAGGTGCTGGTCTGGCTGGGGCCGGCGATTGGACCGCGGGCCTTCGAAGTGGGCGCGGAAGTGCGCGAGGCCTTTGCCGCGCAGCATACCGAGGCCGTCGAGGCCTTCCGCCCCAGCCATAACGCCGGCAAGTTTATCGCCGATATCTACCAGCTGGCGCGTGTCCGCCTGGCCGCCCGCGGAGTCGAGGCGGTCTACGGTGGCGATTTCTGCACCTTCAACGATCCGCGCTTCTACTCCTATCGCCGTTCGGCGCAAGCCGGGCGCTTCGCCAGCCTGATCTGGCTGGGCGATTGAGCCGCCGTCAGTCTGCGCAGGGTGCGCCATGCGCACCGGGTAGCCCGCCGCATGGATGGCTATCCCGTCAGCGGGCTGGGCCACTGACCCAGATCAACGCCGCGGCGCTTGAAACTCGCACAATCGTCCTCATCTACTCTTCATCTAGCAGGCTTTCTGTATCAGGCGCGATTCAGCGTGCCGGCCTGCCTTTACTCCGAGGGATGACTCTTTATGCGTATTGACCGGTTAACCAGCAAATTGCAACTCGCCCTGTCCGATGCCCAGTCCCTGGCCGTCGGCATGGACCATGCCGCCATCGAGCCGCTGCACCTGATGCAGGCCTTGCTCGACCAGCAGGGCGGCTCGATCAAGCCGCTGCTGATGCAGGTGGGCTTCGATGTGGGCAGCCTGCGCCAGGCGCTGGGCAAGGAACTCGATCATCTGGGCAAGATCCAGAACCCCTCTGGCGACGTCAACCTGTCCCAGGATCTGGCGCGCCTGCTCAATCAGGCCGACCGCCTGTCGCAGCAGAAGGGCGATCAGTTTATCTCCAGCGAATTGGTGCTGCTCGCCGCCATGGACGAGAACACCAAGCTGGGCAAGCTGCTGCTCGGTCAGGGCGTGAGCAAGAAGGCCCTGGAAAATGCGGTGAGCAACCTGCGTGGCGGCGATGCGGTGAATGACCCCAATGTCGAGGAAAACCGCCAGGCCCTGGACAAGTACACCATCGACCTGACCAAGCGCGCCGAGGAAGGTAAGCTCGACCCGGTGATCGGCCGCGACGATGAAATTCGCCGCACCATCCAGGTGTTGCAGCGCCGCACCAAGAACAACCCGGTGTTGATTGGTGAGCCCGGTGTGGGCAAGACCGCCATCGCCGAGGGCCTGGCCCAGCGCATCGTCAATGGCGAGGTGCCGGACGGGCTGAAGGACAAGCGCCTGCTGTCCCTGGACATGGGCGCGCTGATCGCCGGGGCCAAGTTCCGCGGCGAGTTCGAGGAGCGCCTGAAGGCGGTGCTCAAC
>DASUOY010000406.1:0-9647 GCA_036276395.1 Pseudomonas sp. | reverse complement strand
CACCTGATCCCATCCCGAACTCAGTAGTGAAACGATGCATCGCCGATGGTAGTGTGGGGTTTCCCCATGTGAGAGTAGGTCATCGTCAAGCACCTATACCAAAACCCCCGATCGTGAAAACGGTCGGGGGTTTTACTTTGTGCCGCGAAAACTGCGGGCGGCTTTGATAGGCAACTAAAGGGCGCATCGTTATCATGCGTGCCTTATTGCTCGGTAGGGTTGCTATGCATCCGCTGTTAAGGCTTCTTCAAGATGGTCGATTCCACTCCGGTGAGGCGTTGGGTGCTGCGCTCGGCGTTAGTCGCTCGGCGGTATGGAAGCAGTTGCAGGCGCTACAGTCGGAGCTGTCGTTGCCAATCCATAAGGTGCGTGGCCGTGGCTACCGGCTAGAGAGTCCACTGCAGTTGCTGGATGGCGATGTACTGAATGCGAAGTCTGCTGCGCCCTGTTGGCCGGTTGATGTTTTGCCCAGCGTCGATTCAACCAATGCGGAGGTGTTGAAGCGCCTCGGGCGCGCTGAGTTGCCGCCATTTGTTGTGTTGGCCGAGCGGCAAAGCGGCGGCCGCGGCCGGCGCGGGCGTCATTGGGCGAGCCCTTTCGGTGAAAACCTCTATTACCGCCTTGGGCTTCAGGTTGATGGTGGAATGCGTCAGCTTGAGGGGTTGAGCTTGGTGGTCGGCTTGGCTCTGCTCCAGGTTGTACGTAAGGCGGGTTTGGTTGAGGCCGGATTGAAGTGGCCGAATGATGTGCTGGTAAATGGTCGTAAGATTGCAGGCATCCTCTTGGAGCTTTCCGGGGATCCGGCGGGCGCTTGTCACGTGGTGATCGGCATAGGGCTTAATGTCAATATGCTGCCGGGAGAGCGGGTGGCGATCGATCAGCCGTGGACGTCGATGCGTGCAGAGTTGGGGTGTGTCCTGGATCGCAATCAGTTGGTGCTGGAGTTGAATAGCCAGCTGTCGCGCTATTTGGCGATACAGCAGTCCAATGGGTTTCCTGCGCTGCAGAAAGAGTGGCAAGACAATCATTTGTGGCAGGGGCGCAAGGTCGTCTTGGCGGCCGGTGGCGAGCCCATTGAGGGGGTTGTGTTAGGGGTGGATGATTCGGGTGCGATTCGTCTGAGTGTGGCTGGGGTTGAGCGCAGCTTCAGTGGTGGAGAGCTCAGTTTGAGGTTGGCCGATGATTCTTGAGCTTGATTGCGGCAATACCCTGATCAAGTGGCGTCTTATCCGCGCCGCTGGCGACCTGCGGGATTGTATCGGTGGGGTTGTGGGCTCTGATGAGGAGCTTGTTTCGGCTGTAAGCCGTGAGGCGGTCAGGCCTCGCGCGTGCCGATTGGTCAGTGTGCGCAGTGATGCTGAAACAGCGTCATTGATGGCTGTTCTACAGCAAACCTTTGCCATTGAATGTTGCTGTGTTCGTCCCGCTCAGGAGTTGGCGGGGGTGCGCAATGGCTATGAGGATTATCAGCGCCTCGGGCTGGATCGCTGGCTGGCTTTGGTCGGGGCCTATCAGTTGGCGCGTAAGGCCTGTCTGGTGATTGATCTGGGTACTGCGGTGACCTCCGACTTCGTGGCTGCGGATGGCCAGCACCTGGGCGGCTTTATCTGTCCGGGCGTGCCTTTGATGCGCGGTCAATTACGCACCCATACGCGCAGAACCCGTTATGAGGACGCTGAAGCTATGCAGGCGTTGCATAGCCTAGTGCCGGGGCGGTCTACGGCAGAGGCGGTGGAGCGTGGGTGTTCCTTGATGCTGCAGGGTTTTGTGCGGACCCAGCAGGCGATGGCGGCTGAGTTGCTGGGCGAGTCCTTCGAGGTTTTTTTAACGGGGGGGGATGCTTCGTTAGTGGTCGATGTGATTCCGGGTGCACGGGTAATACCTGATCTGGTGTTTGTCGGCTTAGAGATCGCTTGTCCCTTGAATTGAGGCTGTGCATGCGCTGGATGTTTTTGTGGTTAATCGTGCTGAATTTGTTTTATTACGTTTGGCATCAACAGCAGGCACCCTTGCGTGTCACTGAGATAGCTCCCTTGGACATGGCGCGCGAGGGTAAGCGCGATATTCGCTTGCTCAGTGAGTCTGGTGCCCCTGTGCGTCGTGAGGCGGCAGATACTGCAGAAGTGGAGGCGGTGTGCTTGTTCTTGGGCAGTTTTGAGCAAATGGCAGAGGCCTCTGCCGTCGAGCAGCGTCTTTTGAGCTTGGATATTCGTTCGAATGTGCAGTCGGTGGATGCGGCTGCTGGTGTCGACTATTGGGTGTATCTGCCGCCGCTGGCTTCGCGCCAGGCGTCGTTGCGCCAATTGCGTGAATTGCAGGCGCGCAAGATTGATAGCTACATCATTACCCAGGGCGATCTGGCCAATGGTATTTCCCTTGGCATTTTCCCGCGTAATGATTCGGCGGATGGCGTTATGCAGCGCTTGCGCGATGCCGGCTATGAGCCGGCGCTAAGAGAGCTGACGCGAGCGCACCGGAGTTTCTGGGTGCGTGTTGCTCCGGAAAGTCGGCGTTTGGCCGGCGATCAGTTGTTGCAGCGTTTGGCTTTTGACTTCAAAGGCTTACAACAGCAATTAATGCCTTGTGAGGGGGTTGCAAGCCCTCAGTAGAATGCATAGAATGGCGCCCGCTTCGCAGGGTGGCGCTTACAAGTGTTCTGCGAAGTTGCTGTCAATGTAGCTAACCTCAGGTTTTTTAATGAGAAATTGCTTGACAGTAGGTCGGCATCGAATGAGAATGCCGCCCCGTTTGGAGGGATTCCCGAGTGGCCAAAGGGATCAGACTGTAAATCTGACGTCATCGACTTCGAAGGTTCGAATCCTTCTCCCTCCACCAGATTTAGCGAGAGCTGCAGGCTCCGCGGGTATAGTTCAGTGGTAGAACCTCAGCCTTCCAAGCTGATGATGCGGGTTCGATTCCCGCTACCCGCTCCAGCATTGTTGTTCTTGCAATGTGTTTCGCTCATGTAGCTCAGTTGGTAGAGCACACCCTTGGTAAGGGTGAGGTCAGCGGTTCGAGTCCGCTCATGAGCTCCATCTAATAAAGGCAGATATGCAAGTATCTGCCTTTGTTTTATGGCGGTGATGCTGAGTCAATTCTTCTCTGGGAGACAGTCAAAATGGCTAAAGAAAAGTTTGAGCGTAACAAGCCGCACGTCAACGTAGGCACTATCGGTCACGTTGACCACGGTAAAACCACTCTGACCGCTGCTCTGACCCGTGTCTGCTCCGAGGTTTTCGGTTCGGCCAAGGTTGATTTCGATAAGATCGACAGTGCCCCGGAAGAAAAGGCTCGTGGTATCACCATCAACACCGCTCACGTTGAATACGATTCGGCCGTGCGTCATTACGCTCACGTTGACTGCCCGGGGCACGCCGACTACGTAAAAAACATGATCACCGGTGCTGCGCAGATGGACGGCGCTATCCTGGTTTGCTCCGCTGCTGACGGCCCGATGCCGCAGACTCGCGAGCACATCCTGCTGTCCCGTCAGGTAGGTGTTCCGTACATCGTGGTCTTCCTGAACAAGGCTGACATGGTTGACGACGCCGAGCTGCTGGAGCTGGTGGAGATGGAAGTGCGTGACCTGCTCAGCACTTACGATTTCCCGGGTGACGACACCCCGATCATCGTTGGTTCCGCGCTGATGGCGCTGAACGGTCAAGACGATAACGAGATGGGCACCACTGCCGTCAAGAAGTTGGTTGAGACTCTGGATAGCTACATTCCTGAGCCGGTTCGTGCGATTGATCGTCCGTTCCTGATGCCGATCGAGGACGTGTTCTCGATCTCCGGTCGTGGCACTGTGGTTACCGGTCGCGTAGAGCGCGGTATCGTCAAGATCCAGGAAGAAATCGAGATCGTTGGTCTGCGTGATACCACCAAGACCACCTGTACCGGTGTTGAAATGTTCCGCAAGCTGCTCGACGAAGGTCGTGCTGGCGAGAACTGCGGCGTTCTGTTGCGCGGTACCAAGCGTGACGACGTAGAGCGTGGTCAGGTTCTGGCTAAGCCGGGCACTATCAAGCCGCACACCAAGTTCGAAGCTGAAGTGTACGTGCTGTCCAAGGAGGAGGGTGGTCGTCACACTCCATTCTTCAAGGGCTACCGTCCGCAGTTCTACTTCCGCACTACCGATGTGACCGGTAACTGCGAGCTGCCGGAAGGCGTAGAAATGGTAATGCCGGGTGATAACGTGAAGATGATCGTCACCCTGATCAAGCCGATCGCCATGGAAGATGGTCTGCGCTTCGCGATTCGCGAAGGTGGTCGTACCGTTGGCGCTGGCGTGGTTGCCAAGATCGTCGAGTAATCGGTTGATCTGTTTTTCTCAGGCCGGCATAATGGTCGGCCTGATTTTGTTCTAGGTCAGTAGCTCAATTGGCAGAGCGACGGTCTCCAAAACCGTAGGTTGGGGGTTCGATTCCCTCCTGACCTGCCATATTCCCAAGAATTTGGCATGTCTTCTTACAGGATCCTGGTAAATGAACGCTAAGGCTGAAGCCCAAGACACGCGCTTTGATTTGATCAAGTGGCTGGTTGTTGCTGCTCTTGTGATAGTCGGTGTGGTTGGTAATCAGTACTTTGCCGCTGAGCCGATCCTTTATCGCGTATTGGCCCTGCTGGTAATTGCTGGTGTTGCAGGCTTCGTTGCCTTGCAAACATCGAAGGGGCAGGCCTTTTCCGTGTTGGCAAAAGAAGCGCGTGTTGAAATTCGTAAAGTTGTTTGGCCGACTCGCCAGGAAACCACGCAGACCACGCTGATTGTCGTGGCTGTTGTTTTGGTGATGGCGCTGCTGTTGTGGGGGCTTGATTCCCTGCTTGGCTGGCTGATTTCGTTGATTGTCGGTTAAAGGTGTCCCGTGGCTAAGCGTTGGTACGTTGTGCATGCTTACTCGGGTTACGAGAAGCATGTTATGCGCTCGCTGATCGAGCGTGTAAAGCTGGCTGGTATGGAAGATGTGTTCGGCGAGATTCTCGTGCCTACTGAAGAAGTGGTCGAGATGCGCAATGGGCAAAAGCGCAAGAGTGAGCGCAAGTTCTTCCCTGGCTATGTCCTGGTGCAGATGGAGATGAGCGAGGCGACTTGGCACTTGATCAAGGACACCCCGCGCGTCATGGGCTTCATCGGTGGTACTGCAGATAAACCTGCGCCAATCACCGAGAAAGAGGCTGATGCCATTCTGCGTCGTGTTGCCGATAGTGGCGACAAGCCGAAGCCGAAGACATTGTTCGAGCCGGGTGAAATGGTACGCGTGACTGATGGTCCGTTTGCCGATTTCAGCGGTGTGGTTGAAGAAGTGAATTACGAAAAAAGCCGAATCCAGGTGGCGGTGACTATCTTTGGTCGCTCTACACCGGTCGAGCTGGAGTTCAGTCAGGTCGAAAAGGCATAACTGACATAAGCATCCCTTACCCCGCAGCCTTGGGCTGCGGGGTTTTGTCGTCACTGGGATAAATAGGCAATAACTGGGGAGCCGCAAGGCGCTAGAACCCAAAACTGGAGTAGCTCATGGCTAAGAAGATTACGGCTTATATCAAGCTGCAAGTAAAGGCTGCACAAGCCAACCCGTCGCCACCCGTCGGCCCGGCTCTGGGTCAGCACGGCGTGAACATCATGGAATTCTGCAAGGCGTTCAACGCCCGTACCCAGGGCATGGAACCTGGTCTGCCGACTCCAGTGATCATCACTGTTTATAGCGACCGTAGCTTCACCTTTGAAACCAAAAGCACCCCTGCTTCGGTTCTGTTGAAGAAGGCTGCTGGCCTGACCAGCGGTTCGGCTCGTCCGAACAGCGTCAAGGTAGGCACTGTGACTCGTGCTCAGCTGGAAGAGATCGCCAAAACCAAACAGGCTGATCTGACTGCCGCTGATATGGATGCAGCTGTGCGTACCATCGCCGGCTCCGCTCGTAGCATGGGCCTCAACGTGGAGGGTGTGTAATGGCTAAGTTGACCAAGCGTCAAAAGGCAATCGCTGAGAAAGTTGAAGCTGGCAAGGCTTACAACTTCGTTGAAGCGGCCGCTCTGCTGGCTGAGCTGTCGGCAGTCAAGTTCTCTGAGTCCGTAGATATCGCCGTCAACCTCGGTGTTGATCCGCGTAAATCCGACCAGGTTGTTCGTGGCGCCACCGTTCTGCCGAACGGCTCGGGCAAAAGCGTTCGCGTTGCCGTGTTCACCCAGGGCCCGGCTGCTGAAGCTGCTCTGGCTGCCGGCGCAGACCGCGTAGGTATGGACGATCTGGCTGCCGAAATGAAAGGCGGCGACCTGAACTATGACGTAGTAATTGCTTCCCCGGATGCAATGCGCGTTGTTGGTCAGCTGGGTCAAGTGCTCGGCCCGCGCGGCCTGATGCCTAACCCGAAAGTCGGTACCGTTACCCCTGACGTTGCTACCGCTGTGAAGAATGCCAAAGCTGGTCAAGTACGTTTCCGTACTGACAAGAACGGCATCATCCACGGTTCCGTCGGCAAGGTCGGTTTTGACGCCGAGAAGCTGAAGCAGAACGTTGAAGCGCTGATTTCCGACCTCAAGCGTCTGAAGCCATCGACTTCGAAAGGCATCTACGTCAAGCGCGTCACCCTGAGCACCACCATGGGCCCAGGTCTGGTCATCGATCAAGGCTCGCTCGACGTGTAATACATAGAGGTGGCGCAAGCGATTGCGCTGCCTCGAAACTTTGGGGTCCCTGCTTTGCGGGGGCTATCCAAGACCGTAGGTGGCGCAAGTCTTAAATTAACAGCCTACGCAGATGGTGCTCCCGGTTCCTTACCGAATCAGACACCAAAACGACATCCGGCTTCGGCCAGATGAAACGGTAACAAGCAGGAGTTTTACCCGTGGCAATTAAACTCGAAGACAAGAAGGCCATCGTCGCTGAAGTCAACGAGGCTGCCAAAGTCGCCCTGTCCGCTGTCGTGGCTGATGCCCGTGGTGTGACTGTAGGCGCTATGACCGGACTCCGTAAAGAGGCCCGCGAAGCTGGCGTATACGTACGTGTTGTACGTAATACCCTGCTCAAGCGCGCTGTTGAAGGCACCGAGTATTCGGTCCTCAACGACGTGTTCAAAGGCCCGACCCTGATTGCATTCTCCAAGGAACATCCGGGCGCTGCTGCTCGTATTTTCAAAGAGTTCGCCAAGGGTCAGGACAAGTTCGAGATCAAGGCAGCTGCGTTCGAGGGCAAGTTCCTCGCAGCAAACGAGATCGACGTGTTGGCTTCGCTGCCAACTCGCGACGAAGCCATTGCGAAGCTGATGAGCGTGATCCAAGGCGCTACCAGCAAGCTGGCTCGTACTCTGGCGGCCATTCGCGACCAGAAAGAAGCTACCGCTGCCTAAGGCATCGCAAACTCTTTCAAAATCATATGTTTAATTTGATGGCTGCGTAGGCTGTCACCCCAATACAGGATTTAAAGTCATGTCTCTGACTAACGAACAAATCATCGAAGCAATCGGCCAGAAAACCGTTCTGGAAGTTGTTGAACTGATCAAAGCAATGGAAGAAACCTTCGGCGTTACCGCTGCTGTTGCCGCTGCTGGCCCAGCTGCTGCTGCCGCTGTTGTTGAAGAGCAAACTGAATTCAACGTCATGCTGACCGAAGCTGGCGAGAAGAAAGTTAACGTGATCAAGGCAGTTCGTGAACTGACCGGTCTGGGCCTGAAAGAAGCCAAGGCTGTAGTTGACGGCGCTCCTGCCATGGTTCTGGAAGCTGTTGCGAAAGACGCAGCTGACAAAGCCAAAGCTGCTTTGGAAGAAGCTGGCGCCAAAGTCGAGCTCAAGTAAGCGACGACCTTGCGTCTACAGCCGAAGCGACTCGCGTAAGGCTGATGGCTGGTGGCTTTTGCCACCGGCCTTTTTCCGTTCTAGGTCGGCTAATCATTGGCTGGCCTGGGGCGCGAAATACCCGCCCGATGTGGCGGCGCAAACCTAGGGTTTGCAAGAGTTTCTGGCAACTCCCGTCGGAGGGGCCAAATAAGCAGGTGACCAAGCTGGGGAACGCTGATGGCTTACTCATATACTGAGAAAAAACGTATCCGCAAGGACTTTAGCAAGTTGCCGGATGTCATGGATGTGCCTTATCTCCTGGCCATCCAGCTGGATTCGTATCGCGAATTCCTGCAGGCAGGGGCGACCAAGGACCAGTTCCGCGACATTGGCCTGCATGCGGCCTTCAAGTCTGTTTTCCCGATTATCAGCTATTCCGGCAATGCTGCTCTGGAGTATGTCGGTTATCGCTTGGGCGAGCCGGCTTTTGATGTCAAAGAATGCGTACTGCGGGGCGTTACCTTCGCCGTGCCGCTGCGAGTCAAAGTCCGTCTGATCATTTTCGACAAAGAATCGTCGAACAAAGCGATCAAGGACATCAAAGAGCAAGAAGTGTACATGGGCGAAATTCCGCTCATGACCGAGAACGGTACCTTCGTTATCAACGGTACCGAGCGCGTTATCGTCTCCCAGTTGCACCGCTCCCCAGGTGTGTTCTTCGACCACGACCGTGGCAAGACTCACAGCTCGGGCAAGCTGCTGTACTCGGCGCGGATCATTCCTTACCGCGGTTCCTGGCTGGACTTCGAGTTTGATCCGAAGGACGCCGTGTTCGTGCGTATCGACCGTCGTCGCAAGCTGCCGGCTTCCGTGCTGCTGCGCGCGCTGGGTTACAGCACTGAAGAAGTGCTGGACGCCTTCTATGCGACCAACGTTTTCCACGTTAAGGGCGAATCCCTCAACCTGGAACTGGTTCCGCAGCGTCTGCGTGGTGAAATTGCCGTCCTCGACATCAAGGACGACAAGGGCAAGGTCATCGTTGAGCAAGGCCGCCGGATTACCGCGCGCCATATCAACCAGCTGGACAAGGCCGGTATCAAAGAGCTGGAAGTACCGATCGATTACCTGATCGGCCGCACCTCGGCCAAGGCCATCGTGCACCCGGCTACCGGCGAAATCATCGCCGAATGCAACACCGAGCTGAACGTCGAGATCCTGGCCAAGGTGGTCAAGGCTCAGGTGGTACGCATCGAAACCCTGTACACCAACGACATCGATTGCGGCCCGTTCATCTCCGATACCCTGAAGATCGACAGCACCACCAATCAGTTGGAAGCGCTGGTCGAGATCTACCGCATGATGCGTCCTGGCGAGCCGCCAACCAAGGATGCTGCCGAGACCCTGTTCAACAACCTGTTCTTCAGTGCCGAGCGTTACGACCTGTCGGCCGTGGGCCGGATGAAGTTCAACCGTCGTATCGGTCGCACCGAAATTGAAGGTTCGGGCGTGCTGAGCAAGGAAGATATCGTCGAGGTTCTCAAGACCCTGGTCGACATCCGTAACGGCAAAGGCATAGTCGACGACATCGACCACCTGGGTAACCGTCGTGTTCGCTGCGTAGGCGAAATGGCCGAGAACCAGTTCCGCGTTGGCCTGGTACGTGTTGAGCGTGCGGTCAAAGAGCGTTTGTCGATGGCCGAAAGCGAAGGGCTGATGCCGCAGGACCTGATCAACGCCAAGCCGGTTGCGGCGGCGGTGAAAGAGTTCTTCGGTTCCAGCCAGCTCTCGCAGTTTATGGACCAGAACAACCCGCTCTCCGAGATCACCCACAAGCGCCGTGTTTCGGCTCTTGGCCCGGGCGGTCTGACCCGTGAGCGTGC
>DASUOY010000405.1:0-8524 GCA_036276395.1 Pseudomonas sp. | reverse complement strand
GCATCCGTGCCTATGCCGAGCACCAGCGCATCGCCCCCTTCGAGTACACCGACGCCTACGGCAACCGCATGGGCCAGATGGTGACGCCGCTGGACCGCGCCGGGCTCTACGTGCCGGGCGGCAAGGCCGCCTACCCGTCTTCCGTGCTGATGAACGCCATCCCGGCCAAGGTCGCCGGCGTGCCCGAAGTGGTGATGGTGGTGCCGACCCCCCGTGGCGAAATCAACGAGATCGTTCTCGCCGCCGCCTGCATCGCCGGCGTCGACCGGGTGTTCACCATCGGCGGCGCCCAGGCCGTGGCCGCGCTGGCCTACGGCACCGAGAGCGTGCCGCCGGTGGACAAGATCGTCGGCCCCGGCAACATCTATGTCGCCACCGCCAAGCGCCACGTGTTCGGCAAGGTCGGTATCGACATGATCGCCGGTCCGTCCGAGATCCTGGTGGTGTGCGACGGCCAGACCGACCCGGACTGGATCGCCATGGACCTGTTCTCCCAGGCCGAGCACGACGAAGACGCCCAGTCGATCCTGGTCAGCCCGGATGCCGCCTTCCTCGACCGCGTGGCGGAAAGTATCGCCAAACTCCTGCCGACTCTGGAGCGCGAAACCATCGCCCGCACTTCCCTTGAGGGTCGCGGCGCGCTGATTCTGGTGGCCGATATGGCCCAGGCCATCGAAGTGGCCAACCGTATCGCGCCCGAGCACCTGGAGCTGTCGGTGGAAAACCCCGAGCAGTACCTGCCGCTGATCCGCCATGCCGGCGCGATCTTTATGGGCCGCTATACCGCCGAAGCTCTGGGCGATTACTGTGCCGGGCCCAACCATGTGCTGCCGACCTCCGGCACCGCGCGCTATTCCTCGCCGCTGGGCGTGTACGACTTCCAGAAGCGTTCGTCGATCATCCACTGCTCGGCAGAGGGCGCGTCGGAGCTGGGCAAGGTGGCCAGCGTGCTGGCTCGCGGCGAGTCGCTGACCGCCCATGCGCGTAGCGCCGAGTACCGCATCAAGGGCTAAACCTAGGGTGGGTTAGCCACAGGCGTAACCCATCGCAAACGCAACGAATTCGAGGAGAGAAGGGCAGATGAGCAAATTCTGGAGCCCCTTCGTCAAGGACCTGGTGCCCTATGTGCCGGGTGAGCAGCCCAAGCTGGCCAAGCTGGTTAAGCTCAATACCAACGAGAACCCCTACGGCCCCTCGCCCAAGGCGATCGCCGCCATGCAGGCCGAGCTGGGCGACAACCTGCGTCTGTACCCGGACCCCAACAGCGACCGCTTGAAGCAGGCGGTGGCTGACTATTACGGCGTGAACACCGCCCAGGTATTTGTCGGCAACGGCTCCGACGAGGTGCTGGCGCACGCCTTCCACGGTCTGTTCCAGCATGGCCGGCCGCTGCTGTTCCCGGATGTCACCTACAGCTTCTACCCGGTGTACTGCGGCCTGTATGGCATCCCTTACGAGGCACTGCCGCTGGATGAGCAGTTCCAGATCCGCGTGGAAGACTATGCGCGACCCAATGGCGGCATCATCTTCCCCAACCCGAACGCGCCGACCGGTTGCGCCCTCGGCCTGGCGGCCATCGAGCGTCTGCTCAAGGCCAACCCGGATACCGTGGTGCTGGTCGACGAAGCCTATATCGACTTTGGTGGCGAAACGGCGATCAGCCTGGTGGATAAATACCCCAACCTGCTGGTCAGTCAGACCCTGTCCAAGTCGCGCTCCCTGGCCGGCCTGCGGGTCGGTCTGGCGGTGGGGCATCCGGATCTGATCGAAGCCCTGGAGCGGATCAAGAACAGCTTCAACTCCTACCCGCTGGACCGCATGGCAATTGCCGGTGCGGCGGCCGCGTTCGAGGACAGGGCCTACTTCGAGCAGACCTGCCGGCGGGTGATCGATAGCCGTGAGGCTGTGGTGGCTGGGCTGGAAAAGCTCGGCTTTGAGGTGTTGCCGTCGGCGGCGAACTTCGTCTTCGCTCGCCATCCGGGCAAGGATGCGGCGACCCTGGCGGCCGGCCTGCGCGAGCAGGGCGTGATAGTGCGCCACTTCAAGCAGCAGCGCATCGCCCAGTTCCTGCGTATCACCATCGGTACGCCGGAGCAGAACCAGGCGCTGCTGGATGCCCTGCAGGGGCTGTAACTGGCGTTAATAAAAAGCCGGAACTGCTGACAGTTCCGGCTTTTTTGCGCCTGCTCGGCAGGCTTAGCTGCCGTTGACGGGCGGCCTTACGCCGATTTCCGCGGTCAATTCCAGCGGTTTGCCGTTGCGCAGGATGTCGATGCGGATCTTGTCGCCCGGCTTGGCGCGTGCCACCTGGTTCATCGAGCGGCGGCCATCGCCAGCTGGCTGGCCGTCGATATTGAGGATCAAATCGCCCGGTTGCAGGCCGGCCCTCTGCGCCGGGCCGTCGCGATAGATGCCGGCCACTATGATGCCGGGGCGGCCTTCCATGCCGAAGGACTCGGCCAGTTCCGGGGTCAGCGGTTGCACTTCGATACCCAGCCAGCCGCGGATCACCTGGCCATGTTCGATGATCGCCTGCATCACCTCCATCGCCAGCTTTACCGGGATGGCGAAGCCGATGCCCTGCGAGCCGCCGGACTTGGAGAAGATTGCGGTATTGATGCCCACCAGATTGCCGTGGGCATCCACCAGGGCGCCGCCCGAGTTGCCGGGGTTGATCGCCGCGTCGGTCTGGATAAAGTCTTCGTAGGTATTGAGGCCCAGTTGGTTGCGCCCGGTGGCGCTGATAATGCCCATGGTCACGGTCTGGCCGACGCCGAAGGGGTTGCCGATGGCCAGGGTCACATCGCCGATCTTGACGCTGTCGGAGCGGCCCAGGGTCATGGCGGGCAATTGCGGCAGGTCGATCTTCAGCACCGCGAGATCGGTTTCCGGGTCGCTGCCGATCACCCGCGCCAGGGTTTCGCGACCGTCCTTGAGCGCCACCACTATCTGGTCAGCGCCGGCCACCACATGGTTGTTGGTCAGCAGGTGGCCTTCCGGGCTCATGATCACCGCCGAGCCGAGGCTGGACTCCATGCGCCTTTGCTTGGGCAGGTTGTCGCCGAAGAACTTGCGAAACTGCGGGTCCTCGAACAGCGGGTGGGTCGACTTGCTGGTGAATTTGGTGGTGTAGAGGTTGACCACCGCCGGCGAGGCCAGGTTGACCGCGGCGGCATAGGACACCGGGCCTTCCTGCAGGCGGCTATAGGCCGGGGCCTGGCGCACGTGCATATCCTGATTCGGCAGGCCTACCCATTGCGGGAAGTACTGCATGATCAGCAGTGCCAGCAGCACACCTGTCAGCAGGGGCCAGCCGAGGAAACGCAGGGCCTTGAACATCAATCGAATCCTGAGGGTTGCGAGGGCCTGGGTGGCCCCTTAAGGTGCGCCATTATAGAGGGGCGACCGGCAATAAAGCAGCGACCCCGTACCCGTCTAAGAGGGAATACCCATGGCCATTGCACTGGCGACTCTGGTGACAGAAGCCGATCGTTATCTGAATGCGGCGCGTATCAGCGATTACTGCCCCAACGGCCTGCAGGTCGAGGGGCGGCCGCAGGTGCGGCGTATCGTCAGTGGTGTCACCGCCAGCCAGGCGCTGGTCGATGCCGCCGTGGCGGCCGAGGCCGATGTGCTGCTGGTCCACCATGGCTACTTCTGGAAAGGCGAGAACCCCTGTATCACCGGGATGAAGCGCCGCCGCCTGCAGACCCTGCTGGCCAACGATATCAGCCTGCTGGCCTATCACCTGCCGCTGGATGTGCACCCGGACGTTGGCAATAACGTGCAGTTGGCGGCCCAGTTGGGCATCACGGTTGAGGGCCCGCTGGAACCGGACAATCCGCGCACAGTCGGCCTGGTCGGCTCCCTCGATGAAGCCGTCAGCGCGGCCGATTTTGCCCGCCGCGTACAGCAGGTGCTGGGGCGCGAACCGCTGCTGGTTGAGGGGCAGACGATGATTCGGCGCATCGGCTGGTGCACCGGGGGTGGCCAGGGCTATATCGACCAGGCGATTGCCGCTGGCGTCGATCTGTACCTGACTGGCGAGGCCTCCGAGCAGACCTTTCACAGCGCCCAGGAAAACGGCATCAGCTTTATCGCCGCCGGCCACCACGCCACCGAGCGCTATGGCATCCAGGCGCTGGGCGATTACCTGGCGCGGCACTTTGCCCTTGAGCACCTGTTTATCGATTGTCCGAACCCTATCTAAGGCCCTTGGCGGCGCAACTGCAGCCTGTTTCATGGGCATAAAGCTAGATCGTTTCGATCTAGATAGCCTCCTGAATAGAAGGGGGCGCTGTGCTAGAGTGCGCCATCGTCCACGGCCCGCCGGCCCAATTACACTGCAAACCGTGAGTAACCATGCTCGATAAATTGACCCACCTGAAACAGCTGGAGGCGGAAAGTATCCACATCATTCGTGAAGTGGCCGCCGAATTCGACAACCCGGTAATGCTCTATTCCATCGGTAAAGACTCCGCCGTGATGCTGCATCTGGCGCGCAAGGCGTTCTTTCCCGGCAAGCTGCCGTTCCCGGTGATGCACGTCGACACGCGCTGGAAGTTCCAGGAGATGTACAGCTTCCGCGAGAAGATGGTCAAAGAGTACGGCCTGGACTTGATTACCCACACCAATCCCGATGGCGTGGCGCAGGACATGAACCCCTTCACCTACGGCAGTGCCAAGCACACCGACGTGATGAAGACCGAGGGTCTCAAGCAGGCGTTGGACAAGTACGGCTTCGATGCCGCCTTCGGTGGCGCGCGCCGCGACGAAGAGAAATCCCGCGCCAAGGAGCGAGTGTATTCCTTCCGCGATAGCAAGCACCGCTGGGATCCGAAGAACCAGCGTCCCGAACTGTGGAATGTGTACAACGGCAACGTCAAGAAGGGCGAGTCGATCCGCGTATTCCCGCTGTCCAACTGGACCGAGCTGGACATCTGGCAGTACATCTATCTGGAAAGTATCCCGATTGTGCCGCTCTACTTCGCCGAAGAGCGCGAAGTGATCGAGATGAACGGCGCGCTGATCATGATCGACGACGAGCGCATCCTCGAACACCTCACCCCTGAGCAAAAAGCCAGTATTCATAAAAAGATGGTGCGCTTCCGTACCCTCGGTTGCTACCCGCTGACTGGCGCGGTGGAATCCACCGCCAGCACCTTGCCGGAAATTATTCAGGAAATGCTGCTGGCCAAGACTTCTGAGCGCCAAGGCCGAGTTATCGACCATGACTCCTCCGGCTCGATGGAAGAGAAGAAACGTCAGGGGTACTTTTAATATGTCGCACCAATCCGAACTGATCAGCGAGGACATCCTCGCCTATCTGGCCCAGCACGAACGCAAAGAGTTGCTGCGCTTCCTCACCTGCGGCAACGTCGACGACGGCAAGAGCACCCTGATCGGGCGCCTGCTGCACGACTCCAAGATGATCTACGAAGACCATCTGGATGCCATCACCAAGGACTCGAAAAAAGTCGGCACCACCGGTGAAGACATCGATCTGGCACTGCTGGTCGACGGTCTGCAAGCCGAGCGCGAGCAGGGCATTACCATCGATGTGGCGTACCGTTATTTCAGCACCACCAAACGCAAGTTCATCATCGCCGACACCCCTGGCCATGAGCAGTACACCCGCAATATGGCCACTGGCGCGTCCAACTGCGACTTGGCGATCATCCTGATCGACGCGCGCTACGGTGTGCAGACCCAGACCAAGCGCCACAGCTTTATCGCTTCGCTGTTGGGCATCAAACACATCGTCATCGCCGTCAACAAGATGGACCTCAAAGGCTTCGATCAAGGCGTTTTTGAGCAGATAAAGAGCGATTACCTGACGTTTGTTGAAGGCATTGCCTTCAAGCCAAGTTCGATGCATTTCGTGCCGATGTCGGCGCTGAAAGGCGACAACGTGGTCAACAAGAGCGAGCAGTCGCCTTGGTACACCGGCCAGTCGTTGATGGAAATCCTCGAAACCGTGGAAGTCGCTGGCGACCGCAACTTCACCGATCTGCGTTTCCCGGTGCAGTACGTCAACCGTCCCAACCTGAACTTCCGTGGCTTCGCTGGCACCCTGGCCAGCGGCATAGTGCGCAAGGGTGACGAAATTATCGCCCTGCCGTCGGGCAAGGGCAGCAAGGTCAAATCCATCGTTACCTTCGAAGGTGAGCTGGAGCAGGCCGGTCCGGGCCAGGCGATTACCCTGACCCTGGAAGACGAAATCGACGTCTCCCGTGGCGACATGCTGGTGCACGCCGACAACCGCCCGCAGGTGGTCGACAGCTTCGACGCCATGCTGGTGTGGATGGCCGAAGAGCCGATGCTGCCGGGCAAGAAGTACGACATCAAACGCGCCACCAGCTATGTGCCGGGCTCGATTGCCAGCATCGCCCACAGGGTTGATGTGAATACCCTGGAAGAGGGCGCGGCGAGCAGCCTGCAGCTCAACGAAATCGGCCAGGTGCGCATTGCCCTGGATGCACCGATCGCACTGGACGGCTATGCGCATAACCGCACCACCGGCTCGTTTATCGTGATTGATCGCCTGACCAACGGCACTGTCGGTGCCGGCATGATCATCGCCGAGCCGGTGGGTGCCCAGGGTGGCGACGGCCATCATGGCAAGCTGGCGCATGTGTCGACCGAAGAGCGCGCCACGCGCTTCGGCCAGCAACCGGCCACCGTGCTGTTCAGCGGCCTGTCCGGCGCTGGCAAGAGCACCCTGGCCTACGCCGTGGAGCGCAAGCTGTTCGACATGGGCCGGGCGGTCTATGTGCTGGACGGCCAGAACCTGCGCCATGACCTGAACAAGGGTCTGCCGCAGGACCGTGCCGGGCGTACCGAGAACTGGCGCCGTGCCGCCCACGTGGCGCGTCAGTTCAACGAAGCCGGCCTGCTGACCCTGGCTGCCTTCGTCGCCCCGGATGCCGAAGGCCGCGAACAGGCCAAGGCGCTGATCGGTGCCGAGCGTCTGCTCACCGTGTATGTCCAGGCTTCGCCGCAGGCCTGCGCCGAGCGCGACCCGCAGGGCCTGTATGCCGCAGGTGGCGACAATATCCCGGGCGAGTCCTTCCCCTACGACGTGCCGCTGAATGCCGATCTGGTGATCGATACGCAGAGCCTGTCGGTGGAAGAGGGCGTCAAGCAGGTGCTGGCGCTGTTGCGTGAGCGCAATCTGATCTAAGTCTGCGCAGTCTGCCAAAAGCCCCGTTCACGGGGCTTTTGTCTTTCTGGCATTCGGCTGCCCAAAAGCCACAAAAAAGCCCCGCTATGGCGGGGCTTCCGTGTTGCACGGCGAGCTTTACTGCTTCTTCAAGCCGTAGTTCTCGTCCAGCATGCCCGGTACATCGGCGCTTTTCGGTGCGTAGTCCTTGGGCATTTCGTTGTTTTTCGGCGGCGTCAGGCGTTCGCGTTTTTCGCTGGCGTCTTCGGCATGCAGGGTGGCGAGTAGGCGTTGGCGAGTCAGTTCGTCGAGGGCCAGGCGGTTGGCCCCTTCGGACAGGTGCTCCTGCACGTCCTGATAACTTTGCGTGAGCTTTGTCACCATGCTGGCGGTGGTGTTGAAGTGGCTAACCACTTCGCTCTGGTAGGCGTCGAAGCGTTCCTGCATTTCGTCCAGCTGGCGTTGGGTGCGGCTGGGGGCTGCATTGGGCGCCAGGCGGGCAATCAGGAAGCCAATGGCAATGCCGGCTACCAGGGTAATGGCGGGTAGCAACCAGGCGGTGAGCGTCTGTTCCACGAGTCCTTCCTCTCTAAACGGCTTTGCTTTACGTTAACGGCTCGAACCTGCGCTGTATACCGCAATGCAATGCCGAAACGTTTGCGGTCGTTTGCGGTGATGTGTGCGGCGCAGGCTGTCAGCTAGACGAGTCGACCCACTGCGAGGTCACGGAGTTCCCTGTTGCTCACCCGCGAAACCCCCATGATGATCGATGGCCCCTGCGGCCAACTGGAAGCCCTCTGGCTGGATACCCCCGAGGCCCGTGGCGTGGCGCTGATCTGCCACCCCAACCCGGTGCAGGGCGGCACCATGCTCAACAAGGTGGTCTCCACCGTGCAGCGCACCGCCCGCGATGCCGGCCTGGCCACGCTGCGCTTCAACTACCGCGGCGTCGGCGCCAGTGCCGGCAGCCATGATATGGCCAGTGGCGAGGTGGACGATGCGCAAGCCGTGGCCGCCTGGCTGCGCAGCCAGTACCCGCAGTTGCCCCTGACCCTGCTCGGTTTCTCCTTTGGCGGCTTTGTCGCCGCCGCGCTGGCTGGGCGTCTGGAGCAGCAGGGTGGTGAGCTGGCGCACTTGTTTATGCTGGCCCCGGCGGTACAGCGCTTGAGCGCGGAAAACCCGCCACCCCAGCGTTGCCCGCTGACCTTGATCCAGCCCGAGGCCGATGAGGTGATCGACCCCCAGGCGGTTTATGCCTGGTCCGCGAACCTCGGGCGTGCCCATGAGCTGCTGAAAGTGGCAGAATGCGGCCACTTTTTTCACGGCAAGTTAACGGATCTCAAGGATCTGCTGCTGCCGCGT
>DASUOY010000404.1:0-2877 GCA_036276395.1 Pseudomonas sp. | reverse complement strand
TCAGGGTTTGGCCAACGCGCAGGCTATTGCTGGAGAGCTTGTTGATGTCCTTGAGGGTACCCACCGTCAGTTGGTAGCGGCTGGCGATGCCATGCAGGCTGTCGCCGGCGCGTACTCGGTATTGCTGCCAGTCCACGCGCTCCTGGGGTTTCATTAGCGACAGGTTGGCGGTCAGCAGGTCGGCCTTGTCGGTCGGCACCAGGAGGTGCTGCGGGCCATCCAGGGTCACCCCTTTCTTGAACGCGGGATTGAGCAGGTAGAGCTCATCTTCATCCAGGTCCGCCATGGCGGCGACCCGTGACAGATCCATGCGCTGCTTGAATACGACTTTTTCGAAATAGGGTTCATTGGCGATCGGGTCGAGACTGACGCCATAGGCCTGTGGCGTCATCACCACTTGCGCCAGGGCCAGCAACTTGGGCACATAGTTCTGGGTTTCGCTGGGTAGCGACAGGTTCCAGTAATCGGTCGGCAGGCCCAGCTTCTGGTTGCGCTCAATGGCCCGACTTACCCGGCCTTCGCCGGCGTTATAGGCCGCCAGGGCGAGCAGCCAGTCGCCGTTGAACATTTCCTTCAGGCGAGTCAGGTAGCTGATCGCGGCATCGGTCGAGGCCATCACATCGCGGCGGCCGTCGTACCAGGTGGTTTGGCGCAGGTTGAAGCTGCGTCCGGTGGACGGGATAAATTGCCATAGACCGACCGCATTGGCCGGTGAATAGGCCAGCGGGTTGTAGGAGCTCTCGATCATCGGCAGCAGGGCCAGTTCCATCGGCATCTGGTGCCGCTCCAGGCGCTCGACGATAAAGTGGATATAGGGGCTGCTGCGCTCGCCGGCCTTTTCGACAAAGGAGGGGTTGCTGACAAACCACAAGCGCTGGCGCTCGATACGTGGGTTCAGGGTGATGCCATCTTGCAGCTGATAGCCGGCGCGAACCCGCTCCCAGATATCCTTGGGCTCTTGCGGGGGTTGTTCGGCGGCGCTTTCCTTCAGCCACTCGGGCTCTTGCTCAAGGCCGATGGCCCTGTCGGTATCGCGGCCCTGGTCGTCAGGGTACTTCTCGCTAAGGCTCTGGCAGCCGGCGAGGGTTAGGCAGAACACCACCACGAGCGCTTTCGAACGCTGTGCCAATGCCTTTAAATTCAAGGTCTTGCGTGGTGATAAAGGCATTGGCTGTGGTGTTATTCCCAGCGAAAAGATCGGGGGATTCTAGGAATCAAGCTGGGGTTGGTCAAGTTTTAACCAGTTATTTGTGTGCTTGTCGCGTTTTTAGAAGTGATCTTTCCAGGCGCGCAGGGCGGTAAAAACCGCGCTGCTGGAGCGCGGCATGACCCCTTCGCGTTCGTCGACTTTGTCTTTTACCGCAGTTTCGCTGCTGCGCAGGAAGGGGTTGGTGGCCAGTTCCAGCGCCAGGGTCGAGGGCAGGCTGATCTGCCCCTGTTCACGCCATTCGGCGACCTGTGCCAGGCGTTGCCTGATCTGCGCATTCTGTGGCTCGACGGCGGCGGCAAAACGCAGGTTGCTCAGGGTGTATTCGTGGGTGCAAAACACCTGAGTCTGCGCAGGCAGCGCCGCCAGGCGACTCAGCGAGTCATGCATCTGCTGTGGTGTGCCTTCGAACAGGCGGCCGCAGCCAGCGGCAAACAGGGTGTCGCCACAGAACAGCCAGTGCTGCTGCGCCTGGTAGTAGGCGATATGTCCCAGGGTATGGCCGGGCACTTCGATCACGCGAAGAACCTGTCCCAGCACCTCGATCTGTTCGCCTTCGCCGAGGGGCTGGTCGCACCCGGGAATCTTTTCCTTGGCGGGGCCTGTTACCCGGGCTCCGCTCAGCGTTTTCAGGCGCTCGATGCCACCGACATGATCGAAGTGATGGTGGGTGATCAGGATATCGCTCAGTTGCCAGCCGGGGTTGGCCTTGAGCCAGGCTTCGACCGGGGCCGCATCGCCGGGGTCGACCACCGCACAGCGGCGCGTCTCGGGGTCTTGCAGCAACCAGATATAGTTGTCTGCGAAGGCGGGCAGGGCATCGATTTTTATCATGCTGTGGGTCGCTAAGCGGGTCATAAAGGTGCATCTTAGGGCTCATTGGCAGTGCTGGCTATGCAGGTATTCCCTATGTCTGACCACCCCTTTGCCCTGGCCGATAGCGATTGGCTGAGCCTGATTGGCCGGGCGCGCCACTGGTTCAATGGCCCGCTGGGGCAGTTGCTGCTGGAGCAGGAACGGTGTCTGCTGGAGGAAGAGTTGGCGCGCTTCTTCGGTGGTTACCTAGTGCATTACGGCCCGGCGGCGCAGCTCCCGCCCGATGCCCGGCAGATCCAGCGCAGCGTGCGCCTGGGGGCGCCCTTCGCGGGAGTGGAGATCATCTGTGAGGAGCAATCCTGGCCGCTTACCGAGCATGCGGCCGATGTGGTGCTGTTGCAGCATGGCCTGGACTTCAGCCTGTCGCCCCATGGCTTGCTGCGTGAAGCGGCGCGCAGCGTGCGGCCCGGTGGCCATTTGCTGATAGTTGGGGTCAATCCGCTGAGTGCCTGGGGCATGCGCCATTTCCTGACCCGCGACGCCCTGCACCAGGCACGCTGCATCGCGCCCAATCGGGTCAGTGACTGGTTGCACCTGCTGGGTTTCGCGCTGGAGAAACGCCGCTTCGGGTGCTATCGTCCGCCGCTTTCTTCGGCTGCCTGGCAGGCGCGTCTGGCGCCCCTGGAAACCTTGGGCGCGGCCGGGCAGTTGCCCGGTGCCGGATTCTACGTGCTGGTCGCGCGCAAGTTGGTGGTGGGCTTGCGCCCATTGCGCCAACCCAGTCGCCAGCCGATGGGCAAGCTGGTGCCGATGCCCGTGGCCAAGGTCAGTCGGCGGGAAACACCGCGCAAATA
>DASUOY010000403.1:0-5944 GCA_036276395.1 Pseudomonas sp. | reverse complement strand
TGCGCGGCCGCGTCGGCCGTAGTCACCACCAGGCCTACGCCTACCTGCTGACGCCGCCGCGCAAGCAGATGACCGATGATGCGCAGAAGCGCCTGGAAGCCATTTCTGGCGCCCAGGATCTCGGCGCAGGTTTTCTGCTGGCCACCCACGATCTGGAAATCCGCGGTGCCGGCGAGCTGCTTGGCGACGGCCAAAGTGGGCAGATCCAGGCGGTAGGCTTCACCCTCTATATGGAAATGCTCGAACGCGCGGTGAAATCGATCCGCAAGGGCGAGCAGCCTAACCTCGACCAACCGCTCGGTGGCGGCCCGGAAATCAACCTGCGCGTGCCGGCGCTGATCCCCGAGGATTACCTGCCCGATGTGCATGCGCGGCTGATCCTCTACAAACGCATCGCCAACGCCGCCGATGAGGATGGCCTGAAAGAGCTGCAAGTGGAGATGATCGACCGCTTCGGCCTGCTGCCGGACCCGACCAAGAACCTGGTGCGCATCACCCTGCTCAAACTGCAGGCGGAAAAGCTCGGGATCAAGAAAGTCGATGCCGGCCCGCAAGGCGGACGTATCGAATTCGCCGCCGATACCTGTGTCGATCCGCTTACCCTGATCAAGCTGATCCAGGGCGCGCCGAACCGCTACAAGTTCGAAGGCGCAACAATGTTTAAGATCCAGGTGCCCATGGAGCGCCCGGAAGAACGCTTCAATACCTTAGAGGCGCTGTTCGAGCGCCTGGCTCCCTCAACTTAAAGGACTGACCCATGCGCGCACTCCGCACCCTGGCCCTGCTGCCGCTTATCCTGCTCAGCTTGCTGAGCAGCATCCCAGCCCTGGCCGAAAGCCTGTACCAGGTGGAAGTCATAGTCTTTCGCCAGTCCAACGAAATGATTTCCGCCGGCCAACTGGCACCGGACAACTGGGCGCAGAACGCCATGCCGGTCAATTCCAGCAACAGCCGCAGCACCGCGCTGAATGCCGAAGCAGGCAAACTCAACCCATCCAACGGTTATCAGGTCTTGCTGCACCAGGCCTGGTCGCAGAGCCCCGCCAGCAGCGTCGCCATCAGCAGTGGCAACCAGCAGTTCGGCCACTACCCCGTCGAGGGCAGCATCAGCCTGAAACAGGGGCAACAGCTTGAACTGAACAGTGACATCTGGGTCAACCAGTTCGACGCCAGCGGCGCGCTCAGCGACAGCGAGCGCATCAAGCACAGCAGCCGGCTGAAAAGTGGCGAGGTAACCTTTCTGGATAACGGCAGCCTGGGCCTGCTGGTGCGGGTCAGCCCGCTGTAAGAAACAACCCAGATAAAAAAGGGCCGCATTCGCGGCCCTTTTTTATCTCACGCGTATCACCTCAGCTGCTTAGCACCCGAGCCAATACCGCCTTGACCGTGGCCATGCCCTCTTCCACCGCCCGCTCGATTTCCGCCATGGTAATCAGCGCGCGCGACTTGCCGGCGGCCGGGTTCACCACCAGCGCCAGGCAGGCATAGGGCAATGCCAACTCACGGGCCAGGGCGGCTTCCGGCATGCCGGTCATGCCGACGATATCGCAGCCATCGCGCTCCATCCGCGCGATCTCGGCAACGGTTTCCAGGCGCGGGCCCTGGGTACAGCCATACAGCCCATGGTTGCTGAATGCACAGTGTTCGGCGGTCAGGGCATTGGCCAACTTGGTACGCAACCCCGCGTCATAGGGGTGGCTGAAATCCACATGGGTCACGTGCTCCAGCTCACCCTCGAAAAAGGTGTGCTCACGCCCGTGGGTGTAATCGATGATCTGGTGCGGCACGCAGAAGTGCCCGGTACCCATGGCCGAATGAATACCTCCCACCGCATTCACGGCGATGATGGCCTTGGCTCCCGCCTCACGCAGCGCCCAGAGGTTGGCGCGGTAGTTGACCTGATGCGGCGGGATGCGGTGCGGATGCCCGTGACGGGCGAGGAACAACACCTCACGACCGGCATAGTCGCCCTTGAGCACCGCCGCAGAGGGCGCGCCATAGGGCGTATCGATATGCAGCGCCGCTTTGATGGTCAGCCCGTCCAGTTTGGTCAGGCCAGTCCCGCCGATAATCGCGTAAACCGTCATCCATCATTCCTCAATCGATTAATTGCGCATCGCGCAGGCTGCCAAGTGCTGCCAGCCAACGCGGGCTCTGCCGGTACTCAATCCCAGGGAAGGCCTGCCGGCGCATCCGCGCCAGCCCTTGCGGCGGCGCTACCTTGAGTCGCTGCAAGGCACTCAAGGCCAGCTCGGCGGCGCCGCGGTCGTTGCAGACCAGGCCCATATCACATCCGGCCACCAGCGCCGCCTCGATACGGCAGGCCGCATCACCGGCCACATGAGCACCAGCCATGGACAGGTCATCGCTGAAGATCACACCCTTGAAAGCCAACTCGCCACGCAGAATGTCCTGCAGCCAGCGCCGGGAGAAACCAGCAGGCTGGTCGTCCACCTGAGGGTAGATCACATGGGCGGGCATCACCGCAGCCAACTGCTGACTCAAGCGGGCAAAGGGCTGCAGATCGACTGCACGAATCTGCTCCAGACTGCGCTCGTCCACAGGGATAGCCACATGGGAATCCGCCTCGGCCCAGCCGTGCCCCGGGAAGTGCTTGCCGGTGGCCGCCATGCCCGCCGCGCTCATCCCGCGAATAAAGGCGCCGGCCAGCTGCGCGGCACGCAAGGCATCGCCCTCGAATGCCCGACTACCCACCACCGCGCTGCGCTGGTGATCGAGATCCAGCACCGGAGCGAAACTCAGGTCCAAACCTGCCGCCAACACCTCGGTAGCCATGACCCAGCCACATTGCTCGGCCAGGATTTCGGCATTGGCGTTATCGGCAATCGCCCGCATCGCTGGCAGGCGCACAAAGCCCTGACGCAGACGCTGTACCCGCCCACCTTCCTGATCCACCGCCAGCAACAGGTCCGGGCGCACGGCGCGAATGGTCGCAGATAGCTCGCGCACCTGGCGCGGTGTCTCGATATTACGCGCGAACAGAATCAAGCCGGCCACCTCGGGCTGACGCAGGATCTGCCGATCCTCCGCCGTCAGCCAGGTGCCAGCGATATCCAGCATCAATGAACCTTGCATGGGAGCACTCACAAGCAATCCTTAAATAAGAGGCGCCACCGCCCAGAGCGGGCATGCAGCCTCGTCAATCCGTACGGCGCAATGAAGGGGAACGCGCGGGAACAGTTGCAGCAGATCGCTGTTGCGCAGGCGCACGCAGCCATGGGATAGCGGCACACCCATGGGCTCGCTGTCCGGCGTGCCATGCAAATAGATATAACGGCGAAAGGTATCGACAGCGCCCAGACGATTGCGTCCGGGCTCACAACCACTGAGCCAGAGAATGCGCGTAAGAATCCAGTCACGCCCGGGAAACTGCGCATGCAACTCGGGCGACCAGACTTCCCCGGTCCAGCGCCGCCCGCGTAGCACGGCGGCGCTCGGCAAGCCCTCACCTATCTTCGCCCGCACCTGATGCAGCCCGCGCGGCGTGCAACCCGAGCCACTTAGCTCACCAGGGCCATTGAGCGCAGTGGAAACCGGCAGGCGCAGCAGCAGTTGCCCGCTGGCAAAGCCATACAGGCACTGATCGGCGAGAGAAATATGCAGCAGATCGAGAGCAGCCATGGGCGGCTAGCTTAGCGGATCGAACCCACCAAGCCCACCCGCCGAGGTCAAACTTTGCTGGGAATAGCGGGGGGCTTAGTACGCGGTTTAAGCTGGGCACTGACCAAGGCTTCGTCGCTCAACCCGCTTTCCGAACGCATACCGGCGGCCAGGAAAGGCACCATCAGGCGCATCACCTGCTCAATCGAGGTATTCACCCCGAAATCGGTTTCCGCCATGGCGCGCAACGCCTTGATTCCGGACATGCTGAAAGCTGCGGCGCCCAACATAAAGTGCACGCGCCAGAACAGTTCCAGCGGTGGAATACGCGGAGCGGCTTCGTGCACCAGCAGCATGTAGCGGCGGAAGACCTTGCCGTACACCTCTTCCAGGTACTTACGCAGGTGGCCCTGGCTCTGACTAAAGGCCAGACCCAGCAGGCGCATAAAGATCGACAGATCATTGCCACTGCGCGGCTTGACCGCTAGCGCCAGCTCGACCAGAAGTTCGAGCAACTCTTCGAGAGACAGCTTGGTTTCAGGCTTGGCTTGGCGCCGATCCAATTCGCGTTCGAGGCTGACGCAAAATGGGCCGAGAAAGCGCGAGAAAACCGCCTGAATCAGGGCTTTCTTCGAGCCGAAGTGATAGTTCACCGCCGCCAGGTTGACCCCGGCCTTGCTGGTGATAAGCCGCAGAGAAGTTTCAGCGAAACCCTTCTCCGCAAATAACTGCTCTGCCGCATCGAGAATGCGTTCAACGGTTTCCGACTGGGCCATGACTCTTTTCATCTGAACAAACACTTGTTTGAAACATACGTTTCATCTGTCGCTCTTGTCAAGTCGGGCAAACCATCTTGTGGCTGATCGGTCACAGAGCAGCGTAAAACCCTCTACAGATGATGCCTAGACGAACAGCGCAGGGCGCAAGTAACAGAGCAGCTACAGAAGATTACTGGCGAGTTAAATCAGTACAGAACAAAACACAAAGATTGCCAAGATCAGATCACTGTATATAATCACAGCAACTGTACAAAAAAACAGAGCCAATCATGCTTAAACTGACGCCACGCCAAGCCGAAATTCTTGCCTTTATCAAGCAATGCCTTGAAGACAATGGCTACCCGCCCACCCGAGCGGAAATTGCGTTGAAACTGGGTTTTAAATCACCCAACGCGGCCGAAGAACACCTCAAGGCCCTGGCCCGCAAGGGCGCCATCGAGATGACTCCAGGCGCCTCCCGCGGCATCCGCATCCCGGGCTTCGAGCCCAATGCCGAAGAAGACGAAGGCCTGCCGGTGATCGGCCGCGTCGCAGCGGGCGCGCCGATCCTGGCGCAGCAACATGTCGAAGAGTCCTGCAAGATCAATCCGGACTTCTTCCACCCCAAAGCCGACTACCTGCTACGCGTGCGCGGCATGAGCATGAAGGACATCGGCATTTTCGATGGCGACCTGCTGGCCGTGCATACCACCCGCGAGGCCCGCAACGGCCAGGTGGTGGTTGCTCGCCTCGATGACGAAGTCACGGTCAAGCGCTTCAAGCGCGAAGGCAACAAGGTCTGGCTGATCGCCGAGAACCCGGAGTTCGCGCCGATCGAAGTAAATCTCGAAGAGCAGGATTTGATTATTGAAGGCTTGAGCGTCGGCGTTATCCGCCGCTAGTGGAGGAGTTATGCAGTTCCCGCATTCGCTGAACCGTACACAACTGCCCTTGTTCGATGCATTTCTGGCCTCGGCAAGCAACCCGTTGCTTGCCGAAACAGCGGAATTGCCCTGGCAGGACGAGACAGAAGCTTTCAGTGAAATGTCGCTACGCGGCGCGGCCGGGCACTGCCTTAACCTGCTCGCCCCTATTCTGCGGGAGTTGAGCGAGAACCACGACGAACGCTGGCTGACCCTGATAGCCCCCCCCGCCAGCCTGACCCAGACCTGGCTGCGCGATGCCGGCCTGAACCGTGAACGCATTCTGTTGCTGCACCCACGCGGTGAGCAAACCCCGCTGGAACTAGCCCAGCAAGCCCTAAAACTGGGCCGCAGCCATACCGTAGTCAGCTGGCTGCACCCACTTGAGCGCCAGGCACGGCAACAGCTCGAGCAGGCGGCACGGCAGGGCAAGGCGCAAAGCCTGAATATCAGTCTGGGGTAAGGCACTCGTACAAGGACTGTACGAAGCTGGCATAGGGATTGGCGCGAAACAGGCGCTACGCAGCAGGCTCAAGGCATCCTGATGAATGCCTTGCCTGTCATCAATGCAGAACCCGCGGCCCGTCTTCTTGCTGGAAATTATTTTCCGCCAAACGACCGGCCATTTGCACACCGACATTG
>DASUOY010000402.1:0-2765 GCA_036276395.1 Pseudomonas sp. | reverse complement strand
CAGCACCTTTACCTGCCATTTTCCCAGTCAACAAATGGTGCGCCGCGGCCAATAAGAACCTGTTTACGATCTGCTGCGCGTCGGCCCTGCTGCGTTAAAAACAGGCTCGGAATGCTCATGTACAGCTCGTACACTGCGCTTCCTCGCCTATTTTTGCCTTGCAGGGCTCTAGCTCGCGAAATCCTGGATCAGGTTTCTGCGCTGCTGATTTTATCGCCGCGTTAGCGCGCGGCCATCAAAGCGTCATATCCCGGGCAGATGCTGGTACTCCCCTTATTCAGCTTGGGAGTTGCCCCCTATGCCTGGCTATCTGGATAAATCCCCGTCCCGCGAGCAGTGCGATGCCAAGACCCGGCGCAAGCTGCTCGACCAGCGCCGCATGGCTTACCGCCGCGCCATCGAGAGCTATGCCGAGCAACGCCAGTTGCAGCATGAGCTGGCCGACTACCCCGAAGTGATTGCGGCTAATTACCTGGTGGCGGCGCAGGCTGCAGGCCGGCAAAGCGCTGCGCCAGCTCGTTGATCAGGCTGCGCTGATCGCGCACGAAGGCGAAGAAGGCCTGGGCCACCGGCGACAGGTATTTGCCCCGCGGATGGACCAGGCACCAGCTGTGCAGCAGCGGTAATTCGCTCACCGGCAGCTCGCGCAGGGCGCCGTGCTGCAGCTCGCGGCGCACCGCGTGGCGTGGCAACAGGGCCAGGCCGAGGCCGGCCAGCACCCCTTCGCACTGGCCTTCCATGGAGCCCACCTCCAGGGTCTGGGCGAAGTGCACGCGCTTCTGGTGGCAATACTCCTCGCAGGCCTGGCGCGTGCCGGAGCCGGCTTCGCGGATCAGCAGCGGCCAGGGCGTCAGGTCCTGCAGGCTCAGCGTGGCCCGCTCGCACAGCGGATGCTCAGGCGGCGCCACGGCGATAATCGGGTTATTAAGGAAGGGCAGAAACTCCAGGTTCAGGGCGGTCGGCACCTGGGACATGATCAGCAGGTCGTCGCGATTGGCGCTCAGGCGTCTGAGGGCCTGGGCGTGATTGACCACCACCAGCTGCAAGTTGACTTCCGGGTATTGCTGGCGAAAAGCGGCAAACAGGTGGGGAACGAAGTATTTGGCGCTGGATTCTATGGCCAGGCTCAGTTGCCCCTGCAGCGAGCCCTGGAGGTCCGCCAACTGCATGTCGAGGCTTTCCAGGCGACCGAAGATATCCGCGCTGGCCTGCAGCAGGGCTTCGGCGGCTTCGGTCAGGTAGAGCTTCTTGGCCACGTAGTCGAACAGCGGCTGGCCGAGCAGTTCCTCCAGCTGGCGGATCTGCAGGCTGACCGCCGGCTGGGTCAGAGCCATTTCCTCGGCGGCGCGGCTGTAGGAGCGGTGGGCGCACACCGCGCGGAACACCTGAAGTTGCCGTAATGTCATCCGCAGCAAGGATTTGCGCATGCCGGATACCTGTCTGGAATGGGGCTTTGCGGGTAACTATAAGTCTTAGCTAATGATCAACCTAATAAATATTGATTTTTGTTAATCACCGTGCGGGCGTAGCTTGAGCCCATGACTGCGCCAGGTGGCGCGGTCACTCGTCGACCGCTTCTGCCGGTCGCCTGTTCATGTGATCGAGGACGCTGGCCCGTGATCAAGAAAATCCTCATAGCCAACCGCGGCGAGATTGCCGTGCGCATCGTGCGGGCCTGTGCCGAGATGGGCATCCGCTCGGTGGCGGTGTATTCCGACGCCGACCGCCATGCCCTGCATGTGAAGCGCGCCGATGAAGCCCATGGCATTGGCGCCGACCCCCTGGCCGGTTATCTGAACCCGCGCAAGCTGGTCAACCTGGCGGTGGAAACCGGCTGCGATGCGCTGCACCCGGGTTACGGCTTTCTCTCGGAAAACGCTGAACTGGCGGATATCTGCGCCGAACGCGGGATCAAGTTTATCGGCCCTTCGGCGGAAGTGATCCGCCGTATGGGCGACAAGACCGAGGCGCGGCGCAGCATGATCGCCGCCGGCGTGCCGTGCACCCCCGGCACCGAAGGCAACGTGGCGGATATCCACGAGGCGCTGAGCGAAGGTGACCGTATCGGCTACCCGGTGATGCTCAAGGCCACCAACGGCGGTGGCGGTCGCGGTATCCGCCGCTGCAACAGCCGCGATGAACTGGAGCAGGCCTACCCACGGGTGATCTCCGAGGCGACCAAGGCCTTCGGCCGCGCCGAAGTGTTTCTGGAAAAATGCATCGTCAATCCCAAGCACATCGAGGCGCAGGTTCTCGCCGACAGTTTCGGCAACACCGTGCACCTGTTCGAGCGCGACTGCTCGATCCAGCGGCGTAACCAGAAGCTCATCGAGATCGCCCCCAGCCCGCAGCTGACGCCTGAGCAGCGTGCCTATATCGGCGATCTGTCGGTGCGCGCGGCCAAGGCCGTGGGTTATGAGAATGCCGGCACCGTGGAGTTTCTGCTGGCCGAGGATGGCGAGCTGTACTTTATGGAGATGAACACCCGGGTGCAGGTGGAGCACACCATCACCGAGGAAATCACCGGCATCGACATCGTTCGCGAGCAGATTCGCATCGCTTCCGGGCTACCGCTGTCGGTGCAGCAGAGCGACATCATCCACCGTGGTTTCGCCCTGCAGTTCCGCATCAACGCTGAGGACCCGAAGAACAACTTCCTGCCCTCGTTCGGCAAGATCACCCGTTACTACGCCCCTGGCGGCCCCGGCGTGCGTACCGACACGGCGATCTACACCGGTTACACCATTCCGCCGTACTACGACTCC
>DASUOY010000401.1:0-2862 GCA_036276395.1 Pseudomonas sp. | reverse complement strand
GGCGGGCACCAGCCGGCGCCCATTTCCGGGACGGTTTTCAGCACCCAGTCGACGATCGAGTCGGACGGGTTGAGCATGGCCATCTTCGACTTGTTCTCGGAGCCGCCGCCCTTGGCTGCGACGTCCACTTCCACCTTGTCGCCGGGGACGATGGAGTAGTGGATCACGGCCGGGGTGTTGTCCTTGGTATTTTTACGCGCACCGGCTGGGTCGGCCAGGATTGAGGCGCGCAGGACGTTTTCCGGCAGGTTGTAGGCGCGGCGTACGCCTTCGTTGATCATGTCGTCGACGCTCATGGTCGCGCCGTCCCAGCGCACGTCCATGCCGACGCGGATAAACACGGTGACGATGCCGGTGTCCTGGCAGATCGGCCGGTGACCGGTGGCGCACATGCGCGAGTTGATCAGGATCTGCGCCATGGAATCACGGGCAGCCGGGGACTCTTCCTTGAGGTAGGCCTCGTGCATGGCCTGGATAAAGTCCACGGGGTGGTAATAGGAGATAAATTGCAGGGCGTCGGCAACGCTCTGGATAAGGTCGTCTTGCTTGATCACGGTCATGCTTGGCGCTCCTTTTTGTAAAGGTAGGAGTAGGCAGGAACTTCGAGGGGCGCCGAGCCATAACCCGGAGCGCCGTTGCGGTAAAAAAGGCGCGGCAGTATAACGCGCAGGCGCCTGAGCGGACAGCCGCCGACGGTCGACCCTGAGCGCTGTTCGCCCACTAGAGGGGCGCGCGATCCGGGTTCAAAATAGGCGCGTAGGCTTGTCTCAATAGAGCCTAGGCATTCCCGCGGCACGCGGGTAGAGTGGCGGCTAGATGCCAGTATGGGGCGGTACCCGTGAGCTTAGTTAGCCAGAGGGTCACTCAGCGAACCTTGCAAAAACTGCTGCTGAAGCGCTTCGGCATGGCAGTGGCGAGCTATGCCCTGACCGGACTGCTGTGCTGGGTGGCGATGTTCAATGGCCTGTTCCACACCTCCCTGGGCAACACCCTGCTGCTTACCGTGCTGGCCGTCTGTAGCCAGTTGGTGTTTCTCGGCCTGTTCCTGTCCCACCAGAATCTTCGCTTTGCCGACCCCAGCCTGACCGAAGCCCAGGTGCTGGTGGCCTTGGCCTGGTTGAACCTGTTGCTGGCGCTGTTCAGTGAAGGGCGCGGCAGCATGCTGGTGATCTATGTGCTGATTCTGCTGTTCGGCGTATTCCAGTTGCCGCCCAGGGTATTTACCCGCTGCGCGCTGTTCGCCTTCTTCGGCTTTGCCGGGCTCAACCTCTATGAGGCCTTCAAGCTGCAGTTGGCCGATCCGGGCGTGGCCATTTTCCAGGTCAGCGTGCTGGCGGCCGTGCTGGTCTGGCTGTGCCTGTTCGCCAGTTATGCCCAGGCCATGCGTCAGCGCATGCGCCAACGGCGCTTTGCCCTGCAGGCGCATCAGGACACCTTGCGCGGCATGATGCGCCAACTGGAAGACCTGGCCGCCACCGACGAGCTGACCGGCCTGTGCAACCGCCGGCACTTTCTGCGCCTGGCCAGCCATGAGCTGGCAACCCTGGGCAACGGTCGCCAGCATGGCCTGGCCTTGCTCGACCTGGACCATTTCAAACGCATCAACGATATGCACGGGCATGCCGCCGGCGACCGCGTGTTGCAGACCTTTGCCGCGGTGGCGCGGGCCTGTTTGCGTGACGGCGATGTGATCGCCCGTTATGGCGGCGAAGAGTTCGTGCTGCTGTTGCCCAATACCGAGGCCGACCAGTTCACCGCCTGTTGCGAGCGCCTGCGCGAGGCCTTTAGCCGCGCCGAGCCGCTGGGGGTGAAGGTGGCGAGCCTGAGCGTGTCGATCGGCATGACTCTGCTGACCCGCAATGACGATCTCGACGAGGCGCTGCAGCGCGCCGATCAGGCCCTGTACCAGGCCAAGCGCGACGGGCGTAACCGTTGCGCGGCAACCTGGGAGGATGCCGATGCCTGAGTTGCGGGTTGGGCAGCAGTGCCTGCAGGTCGCGCCGGCCAGCAATCTATTGGATGTCCTGCAGGCCGCCGGCATTGCCGTGCCTTACAGCTGCCGCGCCGGCAGTTGTCATGCCTGCCTGCTGCGTTGCGTGCGTGGCGAACCCCTGGACGACAAGCCCGAGGCCCTGACGACGGAGCAGCGCGAGCAGGGTTGGCGCCTGGCCTGCCAGTGCCGGGTGGTCGATGACCTGGAGATCGAGTTGTTCGACCCGGCCCGCGATGGTCGGCCGGCAGTGGTCAGCGCCTGTGACTGGCTCAGCCCCAGCGTGCTGCGCCTGCGACTGACACCACAGCAACCGCTGCGCTATGGCGCCGGTCAGCACCTAGTGCTGTGGGCCGCATCCGGTGTGGCCCGGCCTTATTCCCTGGCCAGCGTGCCGGGGCTTGATCCCTGGCTGGAGTTTCATCTGGACTGCCGGCGCAGCGGCGCCTTTAGCGATGCGGCCCGGCAGCTGGCAGCGGGCGATAGCCTGGGGCTGGGCGAGCTGCGCGGTGGCGCCCTGCATTACGACCCGGACTGGCAGCAGCGCCCGCTCTGGCTGCTGGCCGCCGGCACCGGCCTGGCGCCGTTGTACGGGGTGTTGCGCGAGGCGCTGCGTCAGGATCATCAAGGCCCTATTCGGGTTATTCACCTGGCCCATGATCGGCGCGAACATTACCTGGCCGATGCCTTGGCCGAGCTGGCGGCCAGCCACGCTCAGCTGCAGGTCGAGCTGCTTGAGGCGGCCGAGTTGCACTCGGCTTTGGCCGAACTGCGCCTTGTTTCGCGGCAGACCCTGGCCTTACTCTGCGGCAACCCAAAAAGTGTCGAAGCCTTTGCGCGCCGCCTGTATCTGGCCGGCTTGCCGCGCAATC
>DASUOY010000400.1:0-12570 GCA_036276395.1 Pseudomonas sp. | reverse complement strand
TCCCGCAGCACGCACGCCGTGTGTCGCAGGCCCGCAAAAGCCTGCGTCGAGAAAATCTCCCGGTCCTGCGCCTCGCGCAATCCTGACGCGAGCGTCAGCAGGTGGCCGGCGAGGTTGCCGCTGTCCACCGCCGAGATGTAGTGCGGCTGGATCGGCATAAGGGTCTGGGTGTCGTACCAGTTGTAGAAATGCCGGCGATAACGCTGCAGCCCGTGCATGTTCAGCAGCGCCGGTTCGAGCCGGGCGAGCAGGTGCCCGGCGCTGATATAGCCGAAGTCGCGGGCGGCCAGGTGGGCCAGCAGCGACAGGCCCATATTGGTCGGCGAGGTGCGGTGGGCGATGACCAGGCTGGGCTGCTCCTGGATATTGTCCGGCGGCAGCCAGTTGTCCTCGGCACTGACAAAACGCTCGAAGAAACCCCAGGTGCGCCGCGACAGCGCGCGCAGAAAGCGCTGCTGGTCCTGCTCGGGGGCAAAGGCCTTGTGCGCCGGTGGCCGGCTCAGGTACCAGGCGATGGCCGGGCTGAGCAGCCACAGCAGCAACAGCGGCGCGGCGATCACCAGGGCCTGCGGGCGCCCCAGCAGCAGCGCAAACAGGCCCAGGCTCAGCAGCGGGGCGACCCACATCAGGCGATAGAGGCCGCTCAGCTCGTTGCTGATGCTGCGTTCCACTTCCCGCGAGGGGCTCCATTGCAGCAGGCGGCGCTTGCTGACCAGCATGCGCCACAGGCTGCGCAGCAGGGCATCGAGGCTGTAATGCGCCTCGTGCGGCAGCCACAGCAGGCTGAGCGAGGCGCGCAGCCCATGCTGGCCGGCGCTGCGCAGGACCACGCGCAGGTGCTGGGCCAGGCTCAGCTCGTGGGGTTTGCGCAGCAGTTCCAGCAGGGTGCCGAGCAGCGACGGCAGATAGATCAGCGCCAGAACGGCCAGGGTCCACAGCAGCGGCTGGCTGCCAAGCAGCCAGCCATTGAGCAGCACCAGCAGAAAGGCGGCGGGCTCCAGGCTGCGACGCAGGTTATCGAGGATCTTCCAGCGTGCCAGGGCCGCCAGCCCGCTGCTTTGCAGGCCGCCGTTGCTGGTCGGGGTCCAGGGCAGCATCCACGGCAGCAATTGCCAGTCGCCGCGAATCCAGCGGTGGCGGCGTTTTACATCGGCGCTGTAGCAGGAGGGGAACTCCTCGTAGAGCTGCACATCGCTGAGCAGGCCGCAGCGCGCGTAGCAGCCCTCGATCAGGTCATGGCTGAGGATGCGGTTGTCCGGGAAGTTGCCGGCCAGGGCCTGCTCGAAGGCATCCACGGCGTAGATGCCTTTGCCGATAAAGGAGCCCTGCTGGAACAGGTCCTGATACACATCGGACACGGCCCGGGTATAGGGGTCGACGCCGGCATCGCTGCCCAGCAGCTGCGCATAGGGCGAGCGCGCGGTGCTCGGCAGGCTGATGCCCACCCGGGGCTGGAGAATGGCATAGCCACGGACGATGCGGCCCTGCTGCGGGTCGTACTGCGCCTGGTTGAGGGGGTGGTCGATGGCGCCGATAAACTGCCGCGCGGTGTCGCGGGGCAACTGGGTGTCGGTGTCCAGGGTGATCACATAGCGCACCCGTGGCAGCGTGGCGATATCGCCGACGATCAGGGCAAAGCGCTCGCGGCCCTGGCCGCGCAACAGCGCATTGAGTTCCATCAGCTTGCCGCGCTTGCGCTCATGGCCCATCCAGGTCTGCTCGGCGGGGTTCCAGCGCCGCGCCCGGTGCAGCAGAAAGAAGTGCTCGCCGTCCGCGTACTTGCGGTTGAGGCATTCCAGGCGCTCGCGGGCCAGGTGCAACAGCTCGGCGTCCTCGGGCTGCTCCTCGCTGGCGGCATCCATAAAGTCGGTGAGCAGGGCGAAGGCCAGGTTGGCATCGCGGTTGGCCAGGTAGCGCACCTCCAGGCCCTCGACCAGCTCGTCGATGTCCTGGGCGCTGCCGATCAGGGTCGGCACCACCACCAGGGTCATGGCCCGGGTGGGAATGCCCAGGCGGTAGTCCATGCGCGGCAGCACGTCCGGCGTCACGGTCAGGGTCACCAGCCAGTTGACCAGGCTCAGGGCCAGGCGGCTGGTCATCAGCACAATGGCCAGGCCCAGGGCGAGCATGGCCAGGCTGCCTTGCTCGCGCCAGGCCATGAGGATAAAGGGCCAGGCGAACAGGCCGGTGAGCAGCACCACGGGAATAAAATAGAAGCTCTGCGGCGCCCGTTGCAGCAGGCTTTGCCAACGCTCGGCAAAGGGCGCGTGGCTGCCCAGGCGGCGCTCCAGCTCGGCCAGGCCCTGATCGATCAGGTAGTAGCCGACATGGCCCTGGATGCCGTGCGCCGCGTTGGCCTCGGCCAACTCCAGCACCGCCTCGGCCACTGCGGTTTCGCTGTGTTTGCTGTTGCGCGCCAGGCGTTCGATGGCGTGGCGGTAATGGTCGCGGGTGGCGAAGTCCATGGCCGGGTAGATCGCCTGAGGATCCTTGCGCAGCTGTTGCTCGACCAGGCTCAGGCGCTCGACGAAATCACGCCAGTCGGTTGCGGCCAGCAGGCGCAGGCTGCCGATGCTGTTGCTGATCGACACCTGATCGGCGGCCTGCTGCTGCACATCCAGCAGCACCAGGCGCTCGATGCTTTGCCCGGACTCGGCCAGGTGCTGCTCGATCCAGGTCAGCGGCAGGGCCAGGGCGCTGTTCTGGCCCTGCAGGCGGCGCGCCAGTTCGGCGACGAAGGAGCCGCTCATGGGCGGATTGGAGCGGGCCATGTCGGCGATGGCGAGCACCACGTCCTTGGGCGCCCGCTCGATGGTTTCGGTGATGCGGTCGGCCCAGTCGTTGGCCAGGTCGCGTTCGACCCAGTTGGCCATGACCCGCGAGGCGACCCGGCGCAGATTCTCGATCAGGGCCAGGCGCAGCATGATCGGGATGGCCCACAGCTCGCCCAGGGTCAGCGGCATCACGCTCTGGTAGGCGCCGACGAAGCGGCTCAGGCTTTCGCTGTCGACCCGGGCATCGCCATGGGCAATGGTTTCCAGGGCAATGTCGTAGACCCGCGGCAGGCTCGCCGAGGGCCCGCTGGCCAGGCGCGGCAGCTCGCTGCTATAGCCTTTGGGCAGGTGCTTCTGGGCGGTGCGGATCTGCTCCTCGATCAGGTAGAAGTTGTCCAGCAACCATTCCCCGGCTGGGGTCACCCGGCGGTTGCTCAGGGCCGCGGCATTGAGCAGTTCACAGCTGCGCGCCAGGGTTGCGTGGTTGGCGGTGAGGCGCGCCAGCAGGGAGTCCTGCGCCGAATGCGGGCTCAGGTGGTGCTGGCCGGCCAGGTGGGTGCCGTGGCTGGCCATCTGTTCGGCACTGAACAATTCGGCGCGCAGCGCCGGTTCGTAGGCGAATTCGCCGGGTTTGCTCCGCCACAGGCGCAGGCGTTGGGTCAGCTGGGGTAGTTGCAGCAGGGCGCGGAGCGATTTTCTGTCCATCGGTTCTCTGGCGGATAAACGCCGGCTGGTGCAGCGGCAATGGCGGCACCCCGATCAGGCGCAGGGGAGGCGGCGAGGGCACTGCTGGCGGTATTGGCGCCTGGCTGGGCGGGCTTTTTTCAGTGTTGGTGGGGTGGCCGTCGGGCGTCGGTGCGTTGCCGCACATAGCGGGCCAGACAGCTCCGCGACTTTTTCCGGCGCGCCGCGAAGAACCTGTTCACGATCTCGCGAGCTAGAGCCAGACAAGGCAAAAGTGGCCGAGGGAGCGGAGTTTACGAGTTGTAAATGAGCATGACTCGTTGCACTCGCCCTTCGGGTCGCGCTGGCGCGCGTTAACCGCACGCGGCTTGCCGAGGCCAGTTTTAACGCGGTATGGCCGACGCGCAGCAGCTCGTAAACAGGTTCTACGTGTGCCAACGCACCGACTGCGGTGTTACCAGCTGCAACTGTGGCCTCCCCGGCATGACGCAATTTCGCGGCTGCCGGGGTTTTCCGAGGTCAGCATGGACGAGTCTTTCGAGCATCTGCCCGTCAAGGGCGTCACGCAGATCCGTAAAGCCGGCTCCAGTAGCAGTAACGAGCCGCATCACCAGGGCGAAGGCGATCCGCCTGTCGACCAGGACAGCTTTCAAGGCCCGGCCAGGCCGGCCGCTACTCCATCACCCGGCGAGTCAGCCAAGCAGCTCGTGCGCACCAGCAAGGTGCCAGCCGAGCCACCCCATCAGGAGTCGAAAACACCATGAGTATGACCAGCGCAGATTCACTCAAAGGCAAATGGAAGCAACAGGTCGGTGCCGCCAAGATCGCCTGGGGCAAGTTGACCGAAGACGAGCTGCTGCAATCCGAAGGCCATCAGCAGAAGCTGGCCGGTCTGGTGCAGGAGCGTTACGCCATCAGCCGTGATGCGGCCGAGGAGCAGGTCAACGACTTTATCAAGAGCTGCAAGAACAAGAAGTAGACCCCCTTGCCAGTCCAGTGCGGCCCAGGCCGTGTGGGCTGAGCGCTTGTGCCGCCGGCAACTGCCGGGCCCACAGGCCGTATGCCTTTTCCGATAGGAGAAACACCATGCACATGCACCCCCGTAAATTGCTTCTGGCGTCCGCCGTGGCCATGGCCATGGCCGTCAGCAGCGGCGTTGTCAGTGCCGCCACCGGCACCGCGGCCATTACCGAAGCGCGCCAGGAAAGCCAGATCTGGACCACTTACGCCCTGAGCCCCTATCTGCGCGCCAGTGACCTCAAGGTGTCGGTTGAGGGCGGCAAGGCGACGCTCAGCGGCAATGTCGCCGAGAACGTCAACAAGGACCTGGCCAATGAAATCGCCCTGGGCGTGAAGGGCATCACCGAGGTGGACAACCAGATCATCGTCAACGCCGATTATGTGCCGCCCAAGCCCGGTGCCGAGCGCGGTTTCGCCGATGCGGTGGAAGACGCCAGCATCAGCGCCGCGGTCAAGTCCAAGCTGATGTGGAGCAAGCAGGCCGATGGCATGTCCACCGAGGTGTCGACCCGTTTCGGCCGCGTGACCCTGCGCGGCGAAGCCAGCACTGCGGCGGACCGTGCCCTGGCCGAGCGCCTGGCGCTGAACACCAATGGCGTGCTGTCGGTGGACAACCAGATCAAGGTCAATGCGCAGAAGGCCAGCGTCGGCGACAGCAGTAAGAGCGCAGCCAAGGATGCCGGCGCCGAGATCTCCGACAGCTGGATCACCACCAAGGTCAAATCGACCCTGCTGTACTCCAGCAATGTGGCCGGTACGGCGATCGATGTCAGCACCGACAAAGGCATCGTCAGCCTTAGCGGCAAGCTCGGCAGTGGCGCTGAACAGGCCCTGGCCATCGAGCTGGCGCAGAACGTGCGTGGGGTGAAGAGTGTGCAGTCGAAGGAACTGACCTTCTAAAACTGCCCAACCGGCCTCGCGCCGGTTGAGCGAGCCACCTACAGCGGTTCTGGGGCGGCAGTTGCTGCTGCCTCGCTTAGCGAGGGCCGGCTATGTTGTCTTTTCGCGGCCACGCCGTATTGCGTCTGCCCTGGGTACTTAGGCTGGGGCTGCTGGCGAGCTGCGGCAGTTTGCTGAGCCTGGTGCTGCTGGTGGCCTGCAGCAGTTTGCCGACCCTGGTGCCGGATATGGCCCACAGTTCGGCGCCGCTGGTGCTCGACGGCGTCAATGGGCCGCTGTCGCCAGCGCGCAGCCAAGCCATCATCGAGCAGCTGCAGGCCCGCAGCCAAACTACCAATATCTTCGAACTGCACCTGGCCATCGAGCAGGCCATAGTCGGCAGCCCGCTGTTGGCCGGCAATAAGGTCGAGCTGCTGCAGAACGGCCCGGACACCTATCAGTCGATGATCGAGGCGATTGCCGGGGCCCGCGACCATATCAATATGGAAAGCTATATCTTCGATGACGACGCGGTCGGCCAGCGCTTTGCCGCTGCGCTTTTGGCCAAGCAGCAGGCCGGCGTGCAGGTCCATCTGATTCACGACAGCGTCGGCACCCTGGGCAATGCCCCGGCCTTCTTCACCCAGTTGCGTGAGGCAGGGGTGCAGATCGTCGAGTTCAACCCGGTCAATCCGCTGACGGCCAAGGCCGGCTGGGAGGTCAACCAACGTGACCACCGCAAGTTGCTGCTGATCGATGGGCACATCGCCTTTCTCGGCGGGATCAATATCAGCAGCGTCTATTCCGGTGGCTCGGTGCACTCGGGTGGCCCCGTGCGGCGTGCGGGTGAGGTATTGCCCTGGCGCGATACCGACCTGCGCATCGAGGGGCCGGTGGTGGCCGAGTTGCAGAAGCTGTTTATCATCACCTGGAACAAGCAGCAGGGCCCGCCGCTGCAGGCGCGGCATTACTTTCCCCCGCCCGAGGTGCGCGGCAGCGAGGTGGTGCGGGCCATCGGCAGCTCGCCGGACGATCCCTACAGCCTGATCTACATCACCCTGATTTCGGCCCTGCGCAGCGCCCAGAGCGAGATCTGGCTGACCAACGCCTATTTCGTGCCCGACCCGCAGCTGCTGGCCACCCTCAAGGATGCGGTGGCCCGCGGCGTCGATGTGCGCCTGGTGCTGCCCAGCAGCACCGATTCCTGGCTGGTGTTCCATGCCGGGCGGGCCTATTACGAGGAGCTGCTGGAGGCCGGCGTGCGCCTGTATGAACGCGGCGATGCGCTGCTGCATGTAAAGACCGCGGTGATCGACGGGGTCTGGTCCACGGTCGGCTCGACCAACCTCGACTGGCGCAGCTTCCTGCATAACCAGGAGGTCAACGCGGTGGTCTTGGGCCAGGGCTTCGGCGACAAGATGCGCGCGGCCTTCCAGGCCGACCTGGCGCACTCGCGGGAAATCAGCCTGCAGGCCTGGCAGGCACGCTCGATCAAGGTGCGCGCCCAGGAGTGGCTGGGGCGTTTCTGGGAGTACTGGCTATGAGGGCAGGGCGGCGGCGCGGCTGGCCCAACTGGCTTGGCTGGCTGCTGGGCTTGCTGCTGCTCGTTGCGCCGCCCCTGGCCGAAGCCCAGAACCAGGCCCAGAGCCCTGCGGCCAAGGCCCTGGCGGCGCGGCATCTGGCCTTGCGCCAGGCGTTGCTGGACAACCAGTTCCAACGCCCGCTGTACCTGGAGTCGAGCCAGGGGGGCGGGCGCCTGCAGGGCGATATCTACGCCGAGCTGGAGCAGCCCTATGCCCTGGTCAGCCCGATGCTGCTGGGCATGGCGCAGTGGTGCGATGCGCTGATCCTGCACCTCAACGTCAAGGCCTGCCACCCGGCGCCGGCGAGCGCCGGGGCGCTGCTCAAGCTGTATATCGGGCGCAAGCATGATCAGCCCCTGGCCGATGCCTATCCCTTCGCCTTCCGCTTCAAGGTCCAGGCCGCCGAGGCCGATTACCTGCGCGTGCTGCTCAGCGCGGCGCAGGGGCCGCTGGGCACCAGCGACTACCGCATGCAGCTGGAGGTGCTGGCGCTCGCTGGCGGGCGCAGCCTGATCCACCTGTCATACGCCTATGCCTACGGGATGACGGCCAGCCTGGCGATGCAGGGCTATCTGGCCAGCGTGGGGCGCGACAAGGTCGGCTTCAGCATCATCGGCACCACGGCGACGGGGCAGCCGCAATACCTGGGCGATATGCGCGGGGTGATGGAGCGCAACACCATGCGCTATTACCTGGCCCTGGACGCCTACCTGGGCGCCCTGGCGCTGCCGGCCGCCGCGCAACAGGACAAGCGCCTGCACGACTGGCACCTGGGCGTGGAACGCTACCCACGACAACTGCACGAGATGGAGCTGGCGCCTTACCTGGCCATGAAGCACCGGGAGATCCGCCGCCAGCAGCAGCTGGCCGCAGCCGCCGCGCGGCCGTGAACAGCCCGTTCTGTGTGCGCTGACGTACAGATCAATGGCCGCGTTACGCCCATGCTGGGTTCAGGTAGAGCAGCCTCTGCTAAATCCCTCCCTAACCACTCAAACCCTAAGGGGAATGCCATGAGCTTGGGCACCATACTGTTGATCGTGCTGATCCTGTTCCTGATCGGAGCCATTCCCGCCTGGCCGCACAGCCGCAACTGGGGCTACGGGCCCAGCGGTGGTCTGGGCCTGGTGGTGATTATCATCGTCATTCTGCTGCTGCTCGGGCGGATTTGACTGCGCGCGGGCAGTCGCCACGGCGCTGCCCGCGCCTTTCTCCCGTGACACAAACCGCGCGCCAGGCAATGCCTGGCGCGCGCAGTTTTGCATGTCGGTGCCTGGTGCTAGGGGGATTTGCGCTCGTAGGGTGCGCCATGCGCACCGAGCATGGTGCGCACGGCGCACCCTACAGAATGGGCTTAGGGCAGCTGCTGCCAGACTTCGCTATCGGCCAGCTCCTGTACGCTGACGTACTTGCTCTTGCCATAGATGGGGCTGAGTTCGTAGTTGCAGGCCGAATCAAAGGTGGCCGCATAGCGCACGCCACTGAGCTTGTGCAGATAACGCAGCAAGGGATGGCACTGCGCGTTGATATGTTGGACGAGCCGTGATTCGGTCATGCCACTCATTTGCTTGCCTGCTGCAGCACTTGCCGCTCTGGTTAATTTGATCCTGCGCCAGGGCCGCGCACCTGTCTGTACGGCATCGAACTAAGTTTTGCAGCAGTTTTTGATGTAAGGGAAAGCCCGCTCTCGCGGGCGCCGTGCGCAGCTATAGCGCCTAGGCCGCAGGCTGGGTGGGCAGGGGGAGCTGGCGCCGGTAGTCGGCGCTCAGGGCGTCGTAGCATTCACAGGCAGCCACCTCCAGCCCGGGGCGGTCGAGAATGGTGATATCGCCCCGGTTGTAGTGGATCAGCTGGCGCTGTTGCAGGGCGCCGGCGGCGATGGTCACGCCGCTTCTGCGCACCCCGAGCATATTGGCGAGAAACTCATGGGTCAGGTGGAAGTGGTTGCCGTGGGCGCGGTCATGGCTCATCAACAGCCAGCGCGCCAGGCGCGGTTCCAGCTCATGGAAGTGACCACAGGCGGCGTTCTGCGCCAGTTGCACGGTCAGCACATAGAGGTAGCGCTTGAGCGCGCGCAACAGCCGTGGGCACTCCAGCAGCAGCAGGCGCAACTGCTTGGCGCTGATGCGCAGGGCGCTGCCACTGCCTTGCACCACGGCGCGGTTGGGCGCGGTGTTGACGCCCAGCACCAGGGTGGCGCCGAGCATGCCTTCATTGCCGATCAGGCCCAGTTCCAGCGGGTGATGGGTGCCCAGGATGGTCACCAGGGAGATAAACCCCTTGAGCGGGAAGTAGAGGTAGCGGAAGGTCTGGTCGGCCTCGCACAGTACGCTGCCGAAGCGCATTTCCACCGGTTCGCAGTGCTTCATCAGCTTGTTGCGCTCCCGGGCGGGCAGCGCGTTGAGCAGCAGGTTGGCGACAGGTACAGCAGGTGCAGCTGACATGGGGAAGTCCCGCAGCACGGAGCAAGCCAGCAGGTGGCACGGGAGGGGTGCTTGGCGATCCCGCTTGCGCAGTGTGGCGCGCGGGGCGGGCCTGATCTGTTCGTTACAGCACGTACTAGGCGGCGTCTGCGGTTTTAATTGGCCTTGCGCTGCGGCATATAGGGCAACAGGCGGTTGGTTTCCTTCTTGACCACGGCGTAGCACTCGCAGCTCAGTTGTTCCAGCTGGTGGCGGTCGAGCACGGTGATATGGCCACGGCAGTATTCGATCACCCCTTGGCGCTGCAGTTTGCCGGCCGCCTCGGTTACCCCTTCACGGCGCACGCCGAGCATATTGGCGATCAGCTCCTGGGTCATGGCCAGCTCGTTGCCGGACAACCGATCCAGGGACAGCAGCAGCCAGCGGCACAGTTGCTGGTCGATCGAGTGGTGACGATTGCACACCGCGGTCTGCGCCATCTGGGTGATCAGCGCCTGGGTGTAGCGCAGCATCAGCAGCATCAGTTCGCCGTGACGATTGAGTTCATCCTTGAGCCGCTGCCCCGGCAGCCGATAGGCGTAGCCGCCACTCTGCACTATGGCCCGGCTCGGCGTGCTTTCGCCGCCCATAAACAGGGAGATGCCCACCAGGCCTTCATTGCCCACCACCGAGATCTCGGCGGAAGCACCGCTCTCCATCACATACAGCAGGGACACTATGGAGTCGGTGGGGAAATACACATGGCGCATGGTATCGCCCGACTCGTACAGCACCTTGCCCAGCTCCAGGGGCACCAGTTCAAGGTGGGTAAACAGGCGCTGCTGCACCTCGCCGGAGAGGGCCGCCAACAGGTGGTTGCGCTGGGGTAGGTGTTTCTCTGGCATCTTTGCCTCCCTTGCAGACGGGGCGTTCGCAACCTGAAGACTAGAGGTCTGATTCAAGGGCATCACGTTTTGCACTCTGATTGGCGCTTTCTAGCGCTATAGCACGCCCGCAGTCGCTGGCGCCGCTCATGCTGCCAGCCAGGCCGTGGCGGGTCTGTTCGCTAACGCACAGAGGTTTGTCGCCCTGCAACTGGCGCGCGACCCATGTGTGCCAGCGCACCGACAAGGCCGCTGGCGCGGCCCAGCCTGGCTTGAGGAGTGGCGAACGGCGGCAGGCCCAGGCATGCCGGCGCGTTGTCCGCTCCAGGCCAGGGCGGCAGAAAACAGCCGTCCGGCAAACTCAGAGGACATTGGCTATGACCACTATCAAGAGATGCGCTCCACTGCTGGGGGCTGTTGCGCTGCTAACGCTCAGCGCCTGCACGGTGCTCAACCCGCCAGCGCCGGCCCCTTACCCGCAGGAGCCTTACCAGGGCAACAGCAATAACCAGGGTTATTACAACGACGAGCATGGCGTGGTGACCTCCATCGAGGCCACCCAGGCCGGCTACCAGGGCATTGCCGGCACCGGCTTTGGCCTGGGCACCGTGGCCGGCGCGGTGATTGGCGGGGTGGCGGGCAATCAGGTCGGCAAGGGCTCGGGCAATACCGCCGCGACCATCGCCGGCAGCGCGGGCGGCGCCTATATCGGCCACCAGCTGGAAAAACGCAGGCAAGCCGCCCAGGGCTACAACATCACCATCCGCATGGGCAATGGTGCCTACCAGACCCTGACCCAGGCCAGCACCGGCGGCCTGCGCGTGGGTGACCGGGTGCGCCTGGAAAATGGTGTGTTCCAGCGTTACTAGCTAAGTGCGCAGCCGTACAGACCAGATGCCGGTTAGGGCGCACGCTTTTCCCATGCATTCCCCATCGCTGATTGCAGGACACCAAGATGAAACTGAAAACCCTCCTCTTCACCGCAGTTCTCGCAGGCGCCAGCCTGTCGCTCGGTGCTTGCACCACCTCAGGCCATGAACGCAGCGGCCAGGAATTGGTGAACGACACGGCCACCACCACCAAGGTGAAAAGCGCCTTGCTGGCCGAGAAGGACGTCAACTCCTTCGATATCAAGGTCAAGACCTTCAACGGCATCGTGCAGTTGACCGGTTTCGTCGATTCGCAGTGGCAGATCGACAAGGCGGTGGCGGTCACCACGGGCGTGAGCGGGGTGCAGCAGGTCAAGAACGACCTGATCCACAAACCGCAATAGCCCAGCCTGCAAATCGGGAGGATTGGTATGTCATTGGCGCTCTATATCGCTGCTGCCCTGGTCTTTATCGGTGGGCTGATCTACGCCGCGGTGCTGCTGGAAGTGCCCATGCAATGGATTGGAGTGGAGGCCGGCGTGATGCTGGGCGCGGCCTCTCTCACCGGCGTCTGCATGCTGTGGCAGAAGAATCAGCCCTAGGCGTGGTTCGTAACAGGCAAACCGCCGGCCAGCGGCTTGCTGTCGATCTATCAGTGGAGAAGGCACATGGACGCATTAAAAATCGTGGCACTGCTGCTGATTCTGGGCGGGGCCCTGGGCCTGGCCTATGGCGGCTTCAGCTACACCAAGCAAACCCACAATGTCGATGTGGGCCCCCTGCATATGCAGGTGGTAGAGAAACAGCGGGTCAATATCCCACTCTGGGCCGGCTTCGGCGCGATCATGCTCGGCGGCCTGCTACTGGTGGCGCGCCGTAAAAACTAGCGGCGAGCCTGTAATCCCCTCAGCGCCAGGCTGGGCCGAGGGATCATCAGTTCAGGGCCAGGCGCCGGACAGAAGCTTGGCGTGCGTCCAGCACCAGAGCAATAAGCGCCAGGGCTATGGCCAGGGAGTAGGCGAACAGCCCCAGGTTGATACCCAGAATCATCTTCTCCGAGCCATCGGACAGCACCATGGAACCGCCATAGCTGTCGCGCAGCACATAGGCCAGAAGAAAGCCGCCGGTGACAAAGAACGTCATCAGGCAGCTTAAGCGGATATTGCCGCGCGCCCAGACCAGCCAGCAGGAGAACAGCCCGATGGCGCAGTTGGTCGCCAACTGCCAGGCCTCGTGCAGCCGCACATGAGGTTCCCAACCGGGGTTGAACAGATGGCTTTCATTCAACTCGAAAATTGGCACCACCACGGCATAGAAAATGATGCCGACGGTGACCAGCAGCTTGGCGATCATAAGGGCGCATCCTTGCTCAGTAGTTGTTGATAGCGCTCAAGATCGGCGGCCGAGAAGCAGCAGAAAATCACCTCCTCAAGCGTCGGGCAGTGTTGCAGACAAGCCCGCACCGTGGCCACGGCAAT
>DASUOY010000399.1:0-10976 GCA_036276395.1 Pseudomonas sp. | reverse complement strand
CGTCGAGATCATGGTGCCGTTCGTGCGCACCCTCGGTGAAGCCAGCCAGGTAGTCGATCTGCTGGCCGCCAACGGCCTGGCCCGTGGTCAGGATGGCCTGCGCGTGATCATGATGTGCGAACTGCCGTCCAACGCCATTCTGGCCGAGGAATTCCTCGAATTCTTCGACGGTTTCTCCATCGGCTCCAACGACCTGACCCAGCTGACCCTGGGCCTGGACCGCGACTCGGGCATCGTCGCCCATCTATTCGATGAGCGAAATCCAGCGGTGAAGAAGCTGCTGAGCAACGCCATCCAGGCCTGTAACAAGGCTGGCAAGTACATCGGCATCTGCGGTCAGGGCCCTTCGGACCACCCGGATCTGGCGCGCTGGCTGATGGAGCAGGGCATAGAGAGCGTGTCGCTGAACCCTGATTCGGTGCTCGATACCTGGTTCTTCCTGGCCGAAGGCCAGGCACCAGCCTGATAGCGTTTTTAAATCTCTATTCAAGGGCGGGTTGATCCTGCCCTTTTTTATGTTCAGCACATCCATGTGCTTCACCCCTCTGGGGCTTGCGCGCAAAAACGCTCCTGGCGTTTTTGTGACCTGCCATCCCTGGTGGTTACCCTTCGGGTCGTCGCGAGCGACGTTAAAAATTGCTCCCGACAATTTTTTGTGCCAGAGCGAAGATGCAAAGCAGCAGTGAGCTTTTCCCCGTCGCCTTGATCAGCGCGGAGTTTCGTGGGGACTTGAGCGAGGATGTCTATCGCCTCAAGCCCGGCAACAGCCCGGACAAGAGTGTCGAGCTGGCCCTGACCCGTCTCGGCCGTGCCGGGCACGAGCAGGAACGCGGCGTGCCGGTGATTCTGATTCCCGGCAGTTTCTCCAACCGGCGCTTCTGGTATTCGCCCAAATGCGTTGGCCTGGGGCCGTATCTGGCCCGTGCCGGTTTCGATGTGTGGATCGCGGAAATGCGTGGCCATGGCTTGTCGCCGCGCAACCGCGACTATCGACGCAACAAGGTCAGCGACTATGTGCGCTACGACCTGCCGGCGATTGCCGACTTTGTCCATGAGCAGAACCCGCAGAAGGCCCATTGGCTGGGCCATTCCCTGGGCGGAATCATTCTCGCGGGCGGCCTCGGCGGGCATTATCTGGAGCAGTCGCGCGTCGCGTCTGTCGCGCTCTTTGGTAGCCAGATCAGTCGCGTCTACTGGCCGCTCAAGGTGCCGCCGGTGGAGTGGGGCAGCCGCCTGTTGCTCAAGAGCTTTTCGGTGATTTCCGGTTCCAGGCTCAAGCGTGGGCCTGAGGATGAGCCGGTCAGTCTGGCTATTGAAAGCCTGCGCTGGCACGGTTTGTTCGGTCGCTTCGGCGATGCCGAGCGTGACTGGTGGGCCGGCCTTGCCGAGGTGCGGGTGCCGGTCATGGCGGTGGCCGCGGTGGGCGATAGCCAGGATCCGGTCTGGGCCTGCCGTAAATTGCTCGAGCAGTTTGGCTCGCCCTTGAGTGAGTTTCTCTGCCTGGGCCGCAAGCACGGTTTCCACAGCGATTTCGGCCATGTCGAGATGCTGGTCAGCAAAGAGGCCCAGCGCGAGGTCTGGCCCCTGGTTGAGCAGTGGCTGCGCAAGAGCCCGGCAGCCGCCGCAGAGGCGGAAAGTGCTGCGCTTGAGCGGGAAAAAGCCGTTTCATCGCAGTAGGGTTGCGGCTAGTATCTGACTCCCCGGCGATTTCCGGTCATTTCAGGTGAGGCCGCAGTCTGCCGATCAGCCCTGGGTTTATGCGTGCGATCGCCTCGCTATCGACCGCTAAGCTGCGATTTTCGACATTTAAGGAGCTTGTCCATGCACTACATCACCCCCGATCTGTGCGATGCCTACCCGGAATTGGTCCAGGTGGTCGAGCCGATGTTCAGCAACTTTGGCGGTCGCGATTCCTTTGGTGGCGAGATCGTCACCATCAAGTGTTTCGAGGACAACTCGCTGGTCAAGGAGCAGGTCGAGCAGCCAGGCAAGGGCAAGGTGATGGTGGTCGATGGTGGCGCCTCCATGCGCCGCGCCTTGCTCGGCGACATGCTGGCGGAAAAAGCGGCCAAGAATGGCTGGGAAGGCATAGTGGTGTACGGCTGCGTGCGCGATGTCGATGTGCTGGCGCAGACCGATCTGGGCATCCAGGCGCTGGCCAGCCACCCGATGAAGACCGACAAGCGCGGCATTGGTGACCTGAATGTCGCCGTGACCTTCGGTGGTGTCACCTTCCGGCCGGGCGAGTACATCTATGCCGACAACAATGGCGTGATCGTTTCGCCATCCGCCTTGCAGATGCCGGAGTAAGTTGAACTTGTCTAACGCTGTCATACAGGACGCAGACCAGGGCCTGGTGCATGCCATGGTGCTCGATGGCCTGGGTGGTGCGCGCGCCATCAGCCGTCAACAGTTGCAGGAACTGCAGCTGACCGAGCAGGAAAGCCTCTGGCTGCATTGGGATCGCAGCCATGCGCAGAGCCAGAACTGGCTGCGCAATGAAAGCGGCCTGAACGAGTTCGTCTGCGACCTGCTGCTTGAGGAGAACACCCGTCCGCGCCTGTTGCCACTGCCGGAACACGAGTTGCTGCTGTTTCTGCGCGGGGTCAATCTCAACCCTGGCGCGCAGCCGGAGGACATGGTGTCGCTGCGCATCTTTGCCGATGCCCGTCGGGTGATTTCCCTGCGCCTGCGGCCTCTGCGCGCCACCGAGGAGCTGATTGCCGATTGGGCGGCCGGTAACGGCCCGAAATCCGCCTCGGAAGTGATTCTGAGCCTGGCGCATCATCTGACCGACAAGGTCGAGAACCTGGTCACCCAGCTTTCCGAGCAGGTGGACGAGCAGGAAGAGAAGGTCGATGCCGAGCAGCGCCTGGTTCCCGATCATGCCAAGTTGCTGCACCTGCGCCGGCGCGCCGCCAGCCTGCGGCGCTTTCTCGCCCCGCAGCGCGATATCTACGCGCAGCTCACCCGTCACCAGCTGCCCTGGTTCGTGGTCGACGATACGGATTACTGGAATGAGCTGAACAACCGCCTGACCCGCTACCTGGAAGAGCTGGAACTCAGCCGTGAGCGGGTGAGCCTGGTGCTGGAAGCGGAAAACCGCCGCATGGATCAGCGCATGAATCGCACCATGTACCGTTTCGGCATTATCGCCGGGGTGTTCTTGCCCCTGACCTTTCTCACGGGCCTGTTGGGCATCAATGTCGGCGGTATTCCGGGGGCCGACAGCCCCTACGGCTTTGCGGTTGCGTGCGTGCTGATGGTCGTTGTTGCCTTCGGCCAGTGGTGGTTGCTGCGGCGCCTGCGCCTGGCCTGATGTGACTTGGCCGCCAACCGAATCGTCTAGCCGTCACGTCCTGTGAGGTGTGCAATGCACGACCCTTTTGAAGAATCACTGCGTGATTTGCTCAAGTCGTCCGAGTCGAATCACGACGACGATGCCTGTCTGCACCGTGTGTTAAAGACTGCCAACCGCCAAGTGGGCGCAGGCGACCTGTTTGCCCTGATGGGCCATTGCCTGGGCGCACTGATGATCGCGCTCAATAGCGGTGCGGCGCATATCGCGCCCGTCTCCCGTCGCAAATCCTCCGACTCCTCTCTTGATAAGGCTGACTAAGCATGGAATTTACTCAAGTTCTGGTTGACGCGATGGCCAGCGTGTGGACCCCGATTGCCGCCTTTATCCCGCGCCTGTTTGGCGCCATGGTGGTGGTGCTGCTGGGCTTCGTGGTGGCCAAGTTCCTCGATACCCTGCTGTCCAAATTGCTCGGCAAGATCGGCCTGGATCGGCTGATGGCTGGCACGGGGTTGACCAAGCTGCTGAGCCGAGCCGGTATCCAGGTGCCGGTATCGACCCTGATCGGCAAGATCATCTACTGGTTCGTGCTGTTGATCTTCCTGGTCACGGCCGCCGAGTCCCTGGGCCTGGAGCGGGTTTCTGCGACCCTGGATACGCTGGCGCTGTACCTGCCCAAGGTGTTCGGCGCGGCATTGGTGCTGCTCGCTGGTGTGCTGTTGGCACAGTTGGTCAGCGGTCTGGTGCGCGGCGCGGCGGAAGGCGTGGGGCTGGAATATGCCCAGGGGCTTTCGCGCGTGGCCCAGGGTTTGGTGATCATCATCAGTATTTCGGTGGCCATCGGCCAACTGGAAGTCAAAACCGACCTGCTCAACAACGTGATCGCCATTGTGCTGATTTCCGTCGGTTTGGCCGTGGCCCTGGCGCTGGGCCTCGGCAGTCGGGACATCGCCAGCCAGATCCTGGCCGGCATTTATGTGCGCGAGTTGTATGAGGTTGGGCAACAAGTTCAGGTTGGTGCGGTCGAAGGGCAGATCGAGGAAATCGGTACGGTCAAAACCACGCTGCTGACGCAAGACGGTGAGTTGGTTTCTGTGGCCAACCGCACCTTGCTCGAACAACAGGTAAGCAGCCGCTAAGGCCAATCCCTGCTATTGTATGCGGCCAATCCGCAGCCTGAATTGCAGGCTGCGCTGGCTTTTGTCCTGACTGTCGGCCCGACTCGTTTTGAATAAAGCCCAATCTGTGTCTGTGCGTTACGACCCCCGCGAACTCTCGGACGAAGAGTTGGTGGCGCGTGCCCATGACGAGTTATTTCATATAACCCGCGCTTACGAAGAATTGATGCGTCGTTATCAGCGCACGCTGTTCAATGTCTGTGCGCGTTATTTGGGTAACGAGCGTGATGCTGATGATGTTTGTCAAGAGGTAATGCTCAAGGTTCTTTATGGCTTGAAGAACTTTGAAGGTAAATCCAAGTTTAAAACCTGGCTATACAGCATTACCTACAACGAATGCATCACCCAATACCGCAAAGAGCGCCGCAAGCGTCGTCTTATTGATGCCCTGAGTCTGGACCCGCTTGAGGAGGCTTCTGAAGAGAAGGCCCCCAAGTCCGAGGACAAAGGCGGTCTGGACCGCTGGTTGGTGCACGTCAATCCGATCGATCGGGAAATTCTGGTGCTACGTTTTGTCGCAGAGCTGGAGTTTCAGGAGATCGCCGACATCATGCATATGGGCCTGAGCGCCACGAAAATGCGCTATAAACGTGCACTCGATCGGCTCCGCGAAAAGTTTTCCGACACGGCCGAAACTTAGTTGGGTAAAACCTATCAAACAACTTGGCTAATTCTGATAGAATCGCCGGCTGAGTTGTCTTGTGTCTGTCAGACAACTTACTGACCACCAAGATAGGGATTTATTGATGAAACTGAAAAACACTTTAGGCGTTGTCATTGGCTCGCTGCTGGCTTCTGCTTCTCTCAGCGCGCTGGCTCAGGGTCAAGGCGCTGTCGAAGTGGAGGGCTTTGCCAAGAAAGAAATTTTCGACAGTGCCCGCGACTTCAAAAACAACGGCAATCTGTTTGGCGGCTCGATTGGTTACTTCCTGACCGACGACGTTGAACTGCGTCTCGGCTACGACGAAGTGCACAACGCCCGTGGCGAAGACGGTCGCAACATCAAGGGCTCGAACACTGCCCTGGATGCTCTGTACCACTTCAACAACGCTGGCGACCAACTGCGTCCTTACGTTTCCGCTGGTTTTTCCGACCAGAGCATCGGTCAGAGCGGCCGTGGCGAGCGTAACGGTTCCACCTTCGCCAACCTGGGCGGCGGTGCCAAGTACTACTTCACCGAGAACTTCTACGCCCGTGCTGGCGTTGAAGCTCAATACAACATCGACCAGGGCGACACCGAGTGGGCTCCAAGCGTCGGCGTTGGTCTGAACTTCGGCGGCGGCAGCCAGCCGGTTGCCGAGGTTGTAGAAGCTGCTCCTGCTCCGGTTGCTGAGCCGGTTGCTGCTGCCGAAGAGCCGATGGAACTGGTTCGTGTTGAACTGGACGTCAAGTTCGACTTCGACAAATCCAGCGTCAAAGAAGAAAGCTACGGCGACATCAAGAACCTGGCTGACTTCATGAAGCAGTACCCGCAGACCACCACCGTGGTTGAAGGTCACACTGACTCCAAAGGCAGCGACGCCTACAACCAGAAACTGTCCGAGAGCCGTGCTAACGCCGTTCGTGACGTGCTGGTCAACCAGTACGGCGTAGACGCTACCCGCGTTAACGCTGCTGGCTACGGCGAAGCTCGCCCGGTTGCTGACAACGCCACTGATTCCGGTCGCGCTGTTAACCGTCGCGTAGAAGCTGAAGTAGAAGCCCAGATCAAGCAGTAATAGATCTGTCGCTGTAGAAAAACCCGGCTTCGGCCGGGTTTTTCTTTTTCCATAGAAAACATCTGGGAGAAGTCTTTAACGTCGTCTGGCGACGGCCTCCAGGGTAGCCGTCAGGGATGGCAGGCATAAAAAAACCCGCTGAGGGGGCAGCGGGCAAAAACAACTCCGCAGGAGCGCGAAGCGGTTAGGCACTTATGGCAGTTGCCAGCATCTGGGTGGCCGCTGCGACTTCGCCTATCACCAGGATGGCCGGGCTCTTCAACTGGAAGCTCAGGGCGTCGCGGTGCATGGCGGCCAGGCTGCTGCGGCATTCACGCTGCTGTGGCAGCGAGGCGTTCTCGATCAGCGCCACCGGCATGTCGGCGCGCATGCCACCGGCCAGCAGGCTCTCGCGAATTTCCGGCAGTTTGGCCACGCCCATATAGACCACCAGGGTGGTGCCGCCCTGGGTCAATGCCGCCCAGTTCAGGCTGCTGTCGTCCTGGGTGTGGGCGGTGACCAGGGTCACGCCGCGGGCCACGCCGCGCAATGTCAGGGGGATGCCGCAATTGGTGGCACCGGCCAGGCCGGCGGTAATGCCGTTGACCATTTCCACCTCGATACCGTGCTCGCTCAGCCAGTCGGCTTCTTCGCTGCCGCGGCCGAAGATGCACGGATCACCGCCTTTCAGACGTACCACGCACTTGCCCTGGCGCGCATAGCGCAGCATCAGCCGATGGATAAAGGCTTGCGGCGTGGAGCGGCAGCCGCCGCGCTTGCCCACCGGGACGATGCGGGCAGTGGGGCAGTGCTCCAGCACGGCGGGATTGACCAGATCGTCGATCATCACGATATCGGCCTGATTCAGGGCCTTTACCGCCTTGAGGGTCAGCAGCTCCGGATCACCAGGACCTGCGCCTACCAGCCAGACTTTTGCGCTCATTCGGTGTTCCTCGCAGTTATGCATTGACTGCCAATGGCGCAGTGGCCAGCAGTCGTTTGATTTCCGGTACGCAGGAACCGCAACTGGTGCCGCATTGCAGTTCCTGCTTGAGGCCGTTTAGATCGAGACCGCGGGCAATGCCGGCGCATACCGCTTCTTCGCTGACGTTCAGGCAGTTGCACAGGGTCTTGCTGGCTTTCTTGCCGCTGGCCGTACCCGGTGGGGTGGACAGCGGCGCCAGCAGCCAGCGGCGCAGATCGGCGTCGGCGCTGCCGGAGTCCCACAGGCCTTTGAGCCAGTCGCGGGCGGCGGTTTCCCCGGCCAGGCGAATGGCGGTGATACGCCCGTCCTCGATGCGCACGCGCTTGCCCACCGCGCGGCGCGGGTCATCGTAGGCCAGTACCGGGCCGTTGCTCAGGCCCAGCAGGCGGTCGATCTGCGCTAGCAGCTCGGGCTCTGGGGCCACGGGGCTGGCGGCGCGGATCAGCAGAGCGGGGCGCTCACGGCCGGTCAGGGTCAGGTTGGCGTAGGCGAAATCTTCAAATAGCGGGCGCAGGGCCTCGAAGCGGCTCTGCACATCGCCTTCGACCAGAGCGAAGAAGCTCCAGGGCAGTTCGACCTTTTCCACCTCGATGCCGGCATGTTTCAGCTCCGGCTGCTTGGACAGCGGATCGAACGCCGGCTGGGTCAGCACATTGGTGCCCAGGCCCTTGAGAAAACGGTTGCCCCAGTGCATCGGCAGGTAGGCCTGGCCGCTGCGTACCGCGTCGTCCGCCTGTACCGGCAGGATCAGGCTGCCACGGCGGCTGCGTACCTTGATCAGGTCGCCGCTCTGCAGCCGGCGCCGGCGCAGCTCGTCCGGGTGCATGCTGAGTACGGCTTCCGGGGCGTGGCCGAACAGGCGGGCGGCCGAGCCGGTGCGGCTCATGCCATGCCACTGGTCACGCAGGCGGCCGGTATTCAGGGTCAGGGAGAAGCGCGTCTCGCGTTTCTCCTTGGCGGCGCGAAAAGGGTCGGCATGAAACTGCGCGCGACCTGTTGCAGTCGGGAAGCGCGCATCGCCATACAGGCGCGCGGTGCCCTGGGTAGCGCCGACCGGGAACGGCCATTGCTGGGGACCTTGGTTATCCAGAATCGCGTAGCTGAGCCCCGACAGATCGAGGTCGCGCTTGGCGGTCAGGTGTTTGTACTCCTCGAACAGCCCTTGCGGGTGGTCGAAGGCGAACAGGCTGGGCAGGCCGGGGCGGAGCAGTTGTTCTAAACGGCGGGCGAAATCGGTGGTGATCGCCCAATCCGGCCGCGCCTCGAAAGGCGCGGGTACGGCGCGGCGCACATGGCTGATGCGGCGCTCGGAGTTGGTTACCGTGCCTTCCTTCTCGCCCCAGCTGGCGGCGGGCAGCAGCAGGTCGGCGTAGTGGCAGGTCTCGGTGGTAAAGAAGGCCTCTTGCACCACAACAAAGGGGCAGGCAGCCAGGGCTTCATGCACCTTGTTCTGGTCCGGCAGTGACTGCGCCGGGTTGGTGCAGGCGATCCACAGGGCCTTTATCTTGCCGACCCGGACCGCTTCGAACAGTTCGATGGCGGTCAGGCCGGTGCTCTCTGGCAGGCTGTCGACGCCCCAGTACTGGGCCACTTCGGCGCGGTGGTCGGCATTGGCCGCCTCGCGATGGCCCGGCAGCAGGTTGCTCAGGCTGCCGGTTTCGCGACCGCCCATGGCATTCGGCTGGCCGGTGAGGGAGAAGGGACCGCTGCCGACTTTGCCGATCTGCCCGGTGGCCAGGTGCAGGTTGATCAGCGCGCTGTTTTTCGCGCTGCCTGCCGTCGATTGGTTAAGGCCCATGCACCACAGCGAGAGAAAGCTCGGCGCCTGGCCGATCATGCGCGCGCAGCTGTGCAGTTGTTCCTCGCTGATGCCGCACAGTTCGCTGACCATCTGCGGGTTGTAGGCGTGCACCAGGCTTTTCAGGGCGTCGAAGCCTTCGGTGTGGGCGTCGATATAGCGGCGATCGATCCAGCCTTCCCACATGAGGATATGCAGGATGCCGTGAAACAGCGCCACGTCGCTGCCCGGTAGGATCGCCAGGTGCAGGTCGGCCAGGTCGCAGGTGTCGGTGCGCCGCGGGTCGACCACTATGATCTTCATCTCGGGGCGCTTGGCCTTGGCTTCTTCCAGGCGGCGGAACAGCACCGGGTGGGCGTAGGCCATATTGGAGCCTGCGATCAGCAGGCAATCGCTCTGCTCGATGTCCTCGTAGTTGCACGGCGGCGCGTCGGCGCCCAGGCTGCGCTTGTAGCCGACCACGGCCGAGCTCATGCACAGGCGCGAGTTGCTGTCGATATTGTTGGTGCCCACCAGGGCGCGGGCCAGCTTGTTAAAGGCGTAGTAGTCCTCGGTTAGCAGCTGGCCGCTGATATAGAAGGCCACGCTGTCCGGGCCGTGTTCGCGGATGGTTTCGGCAAACACGTTGGCGGCGTGATCCAGGGCGCTGTCCCAGTCGGTGCGCGAACGCGCCAGGCCCTTGCCCAGGCGCAGTTCGGGGTACAGCGCGCGGGCATCGAGGTCACCGGTCAGGTGCAGGCTCGCGCCCTTGCTGCAGAGTTTGCCGAGGTTGGCCGGGTGGCTGGGGTCGCCCGCAACGCCAAGAATCTTCTCGCCGTCGTGTTCGATCAGCACGCCGCAGCCGACACCGCAGTAGCAGCAGGTCGAAGCGGTGATTTGATTGGCCATGGCCGTCTCTCCGTTTGTAGGAGCGGATAGTTCCGCGGGGTACTGCTGGCGGACAGATCCGCTCCTACAGGTTTATGCGCACTCGGCGGTGGCGACTTTCAGGGCCAGCAGCACGCGACCGTTTTCCACCTTGGCCTCATGCTTGTGCGCGCAGCCGACATCCGGCGCTACCGCCACACCGCTTTCCAGCTCGATCTGCCAGTTGTGCAGCGGGCAGGCCACGCGCTTGCCGTAGATCAGCCCCTGGGACAGCGGGCCGCCCTTGTGCGGGCAACGGTCGTCGAGGGCGAATACTTCGTCATCGGAGGTGCGGAAGATGGCGATATCACCTTTCGGGCCGCTGATGATGCGCGAACCGAGCACGTTGATTTCTTCCAGGGCACAGATATCTAGCCAGTTCATACGGTGGCCTCCTCGACTTGCACGACGCTGATACGGTCGAACTCTTTTTTCAGTTGCGGGGTTTCGATGCGTTCTTTCCACGGGTCCTGCTCGAACGACAGGGCGAACTGCAGGCGGGCATTGAGCGCCTTGCGGTTGTCGGCATCCTCGAGCACCCGCTTCTTCACGTGCTCGATGCCGACGCGGCTCACGTAGTGCACCGTGCGCTCGAGGTACCAGCCTTCCTCGCGGTAGAGCTGCAGGAAGGCGCCGCTGTACTCGAGCACCTCCTCGGCGGTCTTGAGCTTGGTGAAGAAGTGCGCGACCTCGGTCTTGATGCCGCCGTTGCCGGCGACGTAGATCTCCCAGCCCGAGTCGACGCCGATCACGCCGACGTCCTTGATGCCGGCCTCGGCGCAGTTGCGCGGGCAGCCGCTGACCGCCAGCTTGACCTTGTGCGGCGCGTACATGCGCCACAGCGCCCGCTCCAGGTCCTTGCCCATCTGCGTCGAGTCCTGCGTGCCGAAGCGGCACCATTCGCTGCCCACGCAGGTCTTCACGGTGCGCAGCGCCTTGGCGTAGGCGTGGCCGGACGGCATGCCGATGTCGCGCCACACGCCCGGCAGGTCCTCCTTCTTCACGCCCAGCAGGTCGATGCGCTGGCCGCCCGTGACCTTCACCGTGGGGATCTGGTACTTGTCCACCACGTCGGCGATGCGCCGCAGTTCGGCCGCGGTGGTTTCGCCGCCCC
>DASUOY010000398.1:0-6453 GCA_036276395.1 Pseudomonas sp. | reverse complement strand
ATTTAGCTGGCGCTGCGCTTGCGGCTATAGTGCAGCTTTGCCCCAGCATCCGAGTGCCTATGTCCCTGACCCGCCTGACCGCCCTGAATGGCATTGCCGCGAGCCAATGGGATGCCCTGCTGGGCGATGCGCAACCTTTTCTGCAACATGCCTTCCTGTCTGCTTTGGAAGACAGCGGCAGCGTCGGTGGGCGCAGCGGTTGGCAGGCGGCACATCAGGTGCTGCATGGCGAGCAGGGGCGGGTGCTGGCGGCCATGCCGGCCTATATAAAAAGCCATTCCTACGGCGAGTACGTGTTCGATCATGGCTGGGCCGATGCCTGCCAGCGCGCCGGTATCGCCTATTACCCCAAGCTGCTTGGCGCCATTCCCTTCTCGCCGGTAACCGGCCAGCGCCTGCTCGGCGATCCCACTGCCGCCGCGCAGTTGCTCGATCAGTTGACGGCGGGTCTGGCCGAGCAAGGCCTGTCCAGCCTGCATATCAACTTCACCAGCCCGGCGGACGATGCGCTGCTGCAGGGCCGCGAGGATTGGCTGCAACGCCTGGGTTGCCAGTTTCACTGGGGCAATCGCGGCTACCGGGATTTTCAGGATTTTCTCGACAGCCTGAGCTCGCGCAAGCGCAAGCAGATCCGCAAGGAGCGCGAGCAGGTGGCGGGGCAGGGCATCGAGTTCGACTGGCGCGAAGGCGGGCAGCTCAGCGAGCTGGAGTGGGATTTTGTCTACCTGTGTTACGCCAACACCTACCGGGTACGCGGCCAGTTGCCCTACCTGACGCGCGCCTTCTTCAGCCTGCTGGCCGAGCGTATGCCACAAATGATCCGCGTGGTGCTGGCCCATCAGGCCGGCAGGCCGGTGGCCATGGCCTTCAGCCTGGTGGGCGGCGACAGCCTGTACGGGCGTTACTGGGGTTGCCTGGCGGAGTTCGACCGTCTGCACTTCGAGACCTGCTTCTACCAGGGCATGGACTATGCAATTGCCCAGGGCCTACAGCGTTTCGACGCCGGCGCCCAGGGCGAGCATAAGTTGATCCGCGGCTTCGAGCCGGTGCTGACCCATTCCTGGCATTACCTCTGTCATCCCGGCCTGCGCGCGGCGGTGGCGGATTTTCTCGAACAGGAGCGGGTCGGCGTGCGCGACTATGCCGAGCAGGCTCGCGCGCTATTGCCCTATCGCCAGTAACAGGCAGGTTGGGGGCCGGCCAACTACGCTGATTGCACAGTGCCAGCTCCTTTAACTGCTGCGATGAGGCCCGCCGTGAGCGCATTTTCCCTAGTCGATGAGGCCTGGCTGCTGCCGGGCGTGGCGATCAATCTGACCCTGGTGCTGAATATGCTCGGCGCCCTGGTGCTGGGCCTGCTGGTGGGCTACGAGCGTTCCTACCATGGCCGCGCAGCCGGCATGCGCACCTATGGCATGGTCTGCATGGCGTCCTGCGCGCTGACGGTACTCTGCGTCTATCCGCAGTACTGGCTGGGCGACCACTCGCTGGCCGGCGTCGACCCGACCCGGGTGATCCAGGGCATAGTCACCGGCATCGGCTTTCTCGGCGCCGGGCTGATCATGAAGGACGGTATGAGCATCAGCGGCCTGACCACGGCGGCGTCGATCTGGGCCTCCTCGGCGATCGGCGTGCTGGTGGGGGTGGGTTTCTATGGCGCGGCCATCCTGCTCAGCTTGATTTCCGCCGCATTGATGATGTGGGGCGCCAAGCTGGAGGCGCGTCTTCCGTCACGCCCGGCGATCGCCATAGTGCTGCGTTTCGCCCCGGGTTTTGTCCGCCCCCACGAGGCGAAGCTGCGCCAGATCGCCCGCGAGCGCGGCTATGTGATAGCCGGCGGGTCCTTTACCGTGAGTTTCGATCAGGGTCAGCTGGAGTGGCGTTTTGTCGCCGTGGCGGTGGACGGCAGCAAGAGTGCGCGGATCAGCGATATGGCCGATGAGCTGGCACAACTGGAAGGCGTGGTGAAGTTTCAGATGGCCCATGCACGCAACTGAGAACCTGCCCCGGATCTGCTGCGCGTCGGCGATACGGCGTTAAAAACAGCCTCGGAATGCTCATTTACAACCAGTAAACTCCGCTTCCTCGGCTGTTTTTGCCTTGTCTCGCTCTAGCTCGCGAGATCCGAAACAGGTCCTAGGTCTTGACCTGGCGATCAAGGAAAGGCGCTGCCCGGCCGCCAGGGGGCTATTACAGGCGCTTGGCGTCGATAATCAGCACCGGCTCGCGCGGCACGTTCTGGTGGCCGCCACGGTTGCCGGTGGGCACCTGGGCGATCTTGTCGATGACTTCCATGCCTTTCACCACCTTGCCGAACACCGCGTAGCCGAAGTCGCGCGAGCCGTGGTCGAGGAAGGCGTTGTCCTTGTGGTTGATAAAGAACTGGCTGGTGGCCGAGTCGCGCACCTGGGTGCGGGCCATGGCCAGGGTGCCACGCAGGTTCTGCAGGCCGTTGTCGGCTTCGTTCTTGATCGGCGCCTGGGTCTGTTTCTGCTGCAGCTGCGCATCGAAACCGCCGCCCTGCACCATAAAACCGGGGATCACCCGGTGGAACTGGGTGCCGGCGTAGTAGCCGCTGTCCACGTAGCTGAGGAAGTTGGCCACGCTGATCGGGGCTTTTTCCGCTTCCAGTTCGATTTCTATGGCGCCGAGGCTGGTGTTGAGCAGCACTTTCGGGTTTTCCGCGGCCATCAGGCTGCTGGCGAACAGCACGGAGCAGGCGGCGAGGGTCAGGGTCTTCAACATGCTTGGGGGTCCTTATGGGGCAGTGGGGGCAACCTGTTCGACTTTCGCGAGGAAGGCCAGCAGGCTGCTGTTGAATACGGCGGGTTGGTCCAGCGGGGTGGCGTGGCGTGAATCCTCGATCACCAGCAGGCGGGCATTGGGCAGCTCAGCGACATAGGCCTGCTTCTGCGCCACCGGGGTGTAATCGCGGTCGGCGCTGACCACCAGGGTCGGGCAGGTGATGCGCGCCAGCTGGTCACGCACGCCCCAGCCGATAATGGCATCCAGGCTGGCCAGGTAGGCGCGCTTGTCGTTCTGTGGCCAGCGTTCCTCGATCTTGCGCCGCAGTTCGCCCTGTTCCGGCTTGGGGAACAGCAGGCGGCCCAGGCCTTTGGCGATGGTGTCTAGGCTGAGCAGGCGCGACAGGCTCCAGCGCTTGGCGATCTCCAGGTAGTCGCGCGGACTTTTCGCCTTCACTTCCGGGCCACTGTTGACGATGCATAGGCTTTTCAGCAGTTCGGGGCGGTCCACCCCCAGCTGAAAGCCGATCATGCCGCCCATGGAGATGCCGACCAGATGCACCTGATGCAGATCCAGGTGCTTGATCAGCGCGGCCACATCCGCAGCGAAAGCGGCAATGCTGTAGCGCTCGCGGGGTTTGTCGGAGCGGCCATGGCCGCGCACATCCAGGGCGATCACCCGGTAGTGCATGGCCAGGTCGGGGATCTGGTATTCCCAGTCGCGGGTGCTGGAGCCCAGGCCGTGGATCAACAGCACCGGTGCACCCTGGCCAAATTCTTCGTAGTGCAGTTGGCAACCATTGTGGGCGAAGTAGGACATGGGCGACCTGTCAGTTAAGCGGGAAGTGGGGCGCCGGCGGTATCGTCGGGCAGGGTGTCGAACTTTCTGAGCAGCTCGACCAGAATCTGGCTGGCCGGCCCCAGGGTTTTATCCTTGTGACTGTACAGGGTAAAGCGTGGGTGCTTGCTACCGCCTTTTTCCAGGGGCAGGGGCAGCAGGCTGCCTTCGGCCAGTTCGCGGCCGATCAGGTGGCGCGGCAGCCAGGCAAAGCCCAGGCCGCTGCTGACAAAACGCGCCGCGGTGGACAGGCTGCTGACCGTCCAGCGCTGTTCGGCGCCGAGCCAGCCGACATCGCGCGGCTTGCTGCGCCCGGAGTCGCGAATCACCACCTGCAGCTGCAGTTGCAGGTCTTCGAAAGTCAGCTGGCGCTGCATCTGGTGCAGGCTGTGCTGGGGGTGGGCGACCGCGACGAATTCCACGGCCTGCAGCTCATGGCCCAGGTAGCCGACCAGATCCAGGCTGCTGATGGCCAGGTCAGCGGTGCCTTCCGTCAGCACCTCCTCGACCCCGGACAGCACTTCTTCGCGCAGGCGTACTCGGCAGCCGCGGCTCTGCGGGATAAAGGCGGCCAGGGCATTGATCAGGCGTTCGGTGGGGTAGGCCGCATCGACCACCAGGCGCACCTCGGCCTCCCAGCCCTGGTCCATGTTGTAGGCCAGGTCTTCCAGCTGGCTGGCCTGCTTGACCAGTTGCCGCGAGCGGCGCAACAGCACGTCGCCGGCCTCGGTGAGCACCGCCTTGCGCCCGTCGATGCGCAGCAGCGGCACGCCAAGCTGCTCCTGCATGCGCGCCACTGTGTAGCTGACCGAGGATTGCGAGCGGTGCAGCACCTCGGCGGCCTGGGCGAAGCCGCCCTGATCCACCACCGCTTGCAGGGTGCGCCACTGATCCAGGGTTACGCGGGGAGCTTTCATCTTTAGATCCTGTACTCAAACGCGGTGCATGGTGCAAATACTGACCGACTCAACCTAAACTGGTCTCCTTTCGCTGGAGACCGTTATGAAGAAGCTCTGTTGCGCCCTGCTGGCCTGTTTGCCCTTAAGCGTTTTCGCCTACCCGATCGAGCTGGAAAAACAGCTTAACGGTGCCGAGGTCTCGGCCAGCACCCAGGAGGTCGACCACAATATGGGCGCCGTGGTGCTCTACAACTATGGCCGCAGCGAGGCGCAGTGCTCGGCGGTGTTTCGCAATGGTCCCGAGGCCCCGCGTACCCGCAAGGTCAGCCTGGCCGCCGGGGAAAGCAGCAATATGACGGTCAAGTTCACCCGCAGCATCATCCGGCTGCGCGTGCAGCTGACCTGTGGGCTCAAGTGACAGGCCGCTGATGCCGGGTTGTGCCTCGCTTTGGAGACTAATACCGCTCAGGCGTTAAATCAACTTTATCGATTGTTTAGTGCTGTTTTTTGCGCTTTTTAATCGACTGGTGTCGCTCTACTCTTTGTCCATCGACCTTCAACACGCCTTCGATGGAGCAAAAAGCATGTCGCAGATTCTGGTAATTGAAAGCAGCGCCCGCCAACAGGGTTCGGTATCGCGTCAGCTTACCGAGCAATTTATCGCCAACTGGCAAGCGGCCAACCCGGCCGATCAGATTCAGGTGCGCGATCTGGCGGTAGACCAGGTGCCGCACTTGGACGCCAACCTGCTGGGCGGCTGGATGACCCCGGCCGAGCAGCACAGCGAGGCCGAACGGGCGGCGCTGGCCCTGTCCAATAAGTTGACTGATGAGCTGCTCGCCGCCGATGTGCTGGTGCTGGCCGCGCCCATGTACAACTTCACCATTCCCAGCACCCTGAAAGCCTGGCTCGACCATGTGCTGCGCGCCGGGGTCACCTTCAAGTACACCGAGAATGGCCCCCAGGGCCTGCTCAGCGGCAAGCGCGCCTTTGTGCTGACTGCCCGTGGCGGCGTTTACGCCGGCAGCAGCATGGATCATCAGGAACCCTACCTGCGCCAGGCGCTGGCCTTTATCGGTATCCATGATGTGAGCTTTATCCACGCCGAAGGCCTCAACCTGGGCGGCGATGCCCTGGAAAAAGGCCTGAACCAGGCCAAGGCGCAACTGGCCCAGGTGGCCTGAGCGCAGCCTACTGCTCTCCTGGCATCCCCTGCTCCTGGATGCCGCTGCCCGCCCTGCTGATACAGGGCGGGCTTTTTTATGACCTGCCATTCCTGGCAGTCACCCTGCGGGCCGTCGCTGTGCGACGTTAAAAATGGCTCCCGGCCATTTTTTCTGTCCGGCATTTTTGCGCGCAGCTCCTTTGCGCGGAGCTGGGCTGTACGGGTGTTTAAGTGCCTAGTTGTGACTGTGGTCTTAACTACAAGCCAGGCAAGATGTTCGGGGTCTGATTGAGCAGGGTGAAGTAATGCTGTTGTCTGGGCGTGGTGTGGCGCTGTCGATTATCGCTTCGGGGCTGTTTGCCCTGGTGCCGGGTTATGTGCAACTGCTGGCCCCGCTGGATGGTGGCCAGGTGTTTGCCCAGCGCGTCGTCTGGTCGATTCCGGCGGTGTTGCTGCTGGTAACGCTGTCGCGGCAATGGTCGGTGCTGGCCCAGGTCTTTGTCCGCCTGCGCCGCGAGCCCTTGCTGTTGGCCGCCTTGCCGCTGGCGGCGGGGATGATGGGCATTCAGTGGGCGCTGTTCGTCTGGGCGCCGCTGGCCGGGCGCATGCTGGAGGTGTCGCTGGGCTATTTCCTCCTGCCGTTGGCCATGGTGCTGGCCGGGCGGGTGTTCTACGGCGAGCGCTTGCGTCCGTTGCAACGCCTGGCGGTAATCTGCGCGCTGCTCGGGGTGGCCCATGAACTGTGGCTGACCCAGGCGTTTTCCTGGGTGGTGCTGGTCACGGTGCTGGGCTATCCGCCGTACTTTA
>DASUOY010000397.1:0-3247 GCA_036276395.1 Pseudomonas sp. | reverse complement strand
CAAGGCGCCCGCAGGAAAGCGGGCGCGCGGCGCCAGCAGGTTCAGGACGAGCTGGTGGTCCGCGAAGGGCTCGCCGGGCGGCACAGCACCCAGTCGTGCAGCAGCACGCGCAGCTCGTCGAACTTCACCGGCTTGGCCAGGTAGTCGCTCATGCCGGCCGCCAGGCAGCGCTCGCGGTCGCCACTGTGGCTGTGGGCGGTAATGGCCAGCACCGGGACGTCCTCGCAGCCCGGCAGGTTGCGCAGCGCCCGACAGGTGGCAAAGCCATCCATCACCGGCATCTGGCAATCCAGCAGAATCGCATCGACCGCCTCCTCGCGCAGCAACTCCAGGGCTTCGGCGCCGTTATCGGCGGTGCGCACGCGATAGCCGAGCTTGAGCAGCATGCCGCGGGTGACCAGCTGGTTGATCGCGTTATCCTCGACCACCAGCACGGTGCACTGCGGCGGTTCGCGCAGTGCCGGGCCACTGGGCGGGCGCTGCACGGCCGCCTGCGCGGGCGCATGGATCGGCAGCGCCAGCGGCACCTCGAGGCGAAAGCGGCTGCCCTGGCCGGGATGGGACTCATGGCTGAGGCTGCCGCCGAGCAGATCGACCAGCTGCCGGCAGATCGCCAGGCCGATGCCCAGGCCGCCGTACTCGCGGGTCATCGAGCCATCCAGCTGCTGAAAACGCTGGTACAGGCTGTTGTCCTCGGCGGTTTGAAAGCCCACGCCGGTGTCGACCACATCGATGCACAGCGGCAGGCTATCGGTTTCGTGGCCGCTACGGCCGACCCGCAACAGCACCGAGCCATGGTTGGTGAACTTGATCGCGTTATCCAGCAGGCAGCCCAGGCTCTGCGCCAGCTTGCCGGGGTCGCCTTCGAGGGTGTCGGGCAGGCTTTCATCCAGTTGCAAGTCGAAGCGCAGGCCCTTCTCCTCGGCGCGCACGCCGTATTGCGCGCGCAGGCCGTCGAACAGCCCGCGCAGGCTGAACGGCTCGCGGCGCGGATAGAGGCGGCCGGCCTGCAGTTCGGTGAGGGCGAGGATGTCGTTGACCATGCGCATCATGTCCCGCGCCGAACTGGCGGCGGTCTTCTGGTACTGGGCCAGTTCGCCATTGAGCTCCAGCGTCTGCATCAACTCCAGGGAGCCGATCACGCCATTCATCGGGGTACGCAGTTCGTGGGTAACGGTGGCGAGAAATTCGTCCTTCAACCTGTTGCTGTTGGCCAGTTCCTGGTTGAGCGCCTCCAGTTTGAGGCCGGCGTCATGCAGGATGCGCGCGCGCTCCTCCTTCATCGCGTTGATGCGGTCGGCCAGGGCCAGGGACAGCAGGCCGACCTCCAGGGCCGAACCTATCTGGCTGGCATACATGGTCAGGAAGATATTCGGCAGATAGCCCAGCACCATCAGGGTATTGATCGCCCCGCCGGCGAGGAAGGCGCTCCAGGCGATGATGAAATAGCGCGCCACGCGCATGCCGCGCAGCCAGGCCAGCACGCCGGCGATAAAGATCACCACGGTGAACAGCAGCGCCACGTAGGTGGCCAGGCGCAGGGCCACGGCATAGCTGACCGTCAGCGCCAGCAACATCACCCCGGCGCCGCAGGCCATCAGCAGCAGCAAGGCGCGATCGACCCAGGGGCTGTGCTCGGCGGTGTGCAGGAAACTGCGTGCGAACTGACTGCCGAACAGCGCCGCCGAGCCGATCAGGAAAGGCGTGGCGGCATTCGCCCACCAGGGGCTGTTCGGCCAGAAATACTCGATGCCGGCGCCGTTGACCGAGACCTGATAGAGACCGAACGAGGCGATATAGAAGATGTAATAGAGGTAGCTGGTGTCGCGCACGCTGAGGAAGATAAACAGGTTGTAGATCAGCATCACCAGCAACACGCCGTAGATGATGCCGAGCACATAGATCCGCCCGGGCTGCTCTTCCAGATAGGCGTTGGGCGCCCAGAGTTTCAAGGGCGCCTGGATCGAGCCCTGGCTCTGCAGGCGCAGGTAGAGGCGTTGCGGCTGCCCGGGCTGCAGTTTGAGTTCGAACAGGTAGTTGTTCTGTTTGATCTGCCGGCTGGCGAACGGCAGAGAGTCACCGGTGCGCTGCGCCTGACGGAAGCCGCCGCGGCCATCCTCCAGGTAGAGCTCCAGATGGTCGAGGGGTGGATAGGCCAGCTCCAGCAACCAGGAACGGCCGGCGTCCGCTTGCTGCGGGCGATAGTCCAGATCCAGGCGCAGCCAGAACACCGAACGCGAGTAGCCGGCGTTCAGCACCGTCTTGTCATGCGCGCGGAAACTGGCCTGCAGGGCCGGCGAGGTGATCTCCTCGATGCTCGCATCGCCGCGCACATCTTCGAAGACGTACATGGACTGACCGAGAGGCGCCGAACGCAGGTGCTCATCGAACACCAGGGCGGTGGCGAATAGCGGCCAGACGGCAAGCAATAGAGTCAGGAGGAAACGCATGCGGCCCCACAAAGGCGGTGTCGGACTGCGCTGCAGGGCCTCACCCCGCCGCTGCGCATGACCGGGCTAGTCGAATGCCGATCACTCTAGCACAGCCCCACGCCAGGGCTCTGCCCCAGGCGCTGGCGGCCGGGCAAAAAGCTAGCCACGCGATCAGAAAAAGCCGCGCGCGGGGACGTCCGGCGGTCACGCCCCGGTCCATCGGCGAGCGTTTTAATGCTAAGCTCGCGCACCATGAAAATGCCTACCTCACGCCCCGTAGTGCTGTGTCTGTCCGGTCATGACCCTTGCGGTGGTGCCGGCCTGCAAGCCGATATCGAAGCCCTGCTCGCCCAGGGTTGTCACGCCGCTCCCACCGTCACCGCGCTGACCGTGCAGGACACGGTGAATGTCTCCGACTTCCGCGTGCTCGACCGCGACTGGGTACTGGCCCAGGCCAATGCGGTGATCGACGACCTGCCGGTCGAAGCGATCAAGCTGGGCATGCTCGGCTCGGTGGAGATGGTCGACACAGTGCTGCAAATCAGGCAGCGCCTGCCCGGCATTCCGCTGGTCTGCGACCCGGTGCTGCGGGCCGGCGGCGGCGGCGCCCTGGGCAAGGATGAAGTCGGCTACGCCATGCGCGAACACCTGTTCGCCGTATCGACCATCGCCACGCCGAACCTGCCGGAAGCACGCATCCTCGCCGAACTGCCGGAGGGCAGCGCCGATGAGTGCGCCGACAAGCTGCTGCCCTATATCCAGCACCTGCTGATCACCGGCGGCCATGGCGATGAGCACGAAGTGCACAACCGCCT
>DASUOY010000396.1:0-3286 GCA_036276395.1 Pseudomonas sp. | reverse complement strand
TGCAGCAAGGCTGGCAGCGCCTGCGCAGCGATGAATGCACAGCCCTCGGCGTAGCGGATGGCAGCCAAGGCTGGGTGCGCGAGGTGTACCTGCGCGGCCATGGCCAGCCCTGGGTGTTTGCCCGCAGCGTGGCCGCGCGCTCGGCGCTGGAAGGCTCGGGCCTGGCCCTGGATCAGCTCGGCAGCCGCTCGCTCGGCGAACTGCTGTTCAGCGACCGCGCCTTCGACCGTGGCGAACTGCAGGCCTGCCGCTATCCGGCGCCCTGGCTGCCACCCGAGGCACGCGAAGAACGCCTGTGGGCGCGGCGCTCCTGCTTCAGCCGCGCGGCCCTCGGCGTACTGGTGGCCGAGGTGTTTCTGCCGGCCTTCTGGGTCGCGGCCGCTATCGAGCCGTAACCCATCAATAGCGCCACCCACACTGCATGGGTATCGCTGCGCTCAACCCATCCTACGCATCGCCCGATCACGCGCCGACTCCGTATAATCCGCGCAACCCGCACGGAGACGCGCCCATGTACACCCGCCTGCTGAAATCCCTGAACCGCCTGCACCCGCGCGCCTGGGACTTCGTCCAGCTGATGCGCCTGGACAAGCCGATCGGCATCTACCTGCTGCTGTGGCCGACGCTGTGGGCGCTGTGGGTGGCGGCAGAAGGCGTACCCAGCGCGAAAAACCTGCTTATCTTCGTGTTCGGGGTGATCCTGATGCGCGCCGCCGGCTGCGTGATCAACGATTACGCCGACCGCAATTTCGACGGCCACGTCACACGCACCCAGGCGCGGCCCCTGGCCAGCGGCAAGATCCAGCCACGCGAGGCGCTGGTGCTGTTCGCCGTACTGGTGGCGGCCAGTTTCGTGCTGGTGCTGTTTACCAACGCCACGACCATCTGGCTGTCCTTCGGCGGCCTGGCCCTGGCCGCCTGCTACCCCTTTATGAAGCGCTACACCTTCTACCCGCAGGTGGTGCTTGGGGCGGCGTTCTCCTGGGGCATGCCGATGGCCTTCACCGCCGAAACCGGTGAGCTGCCGGCCGAGGCCTGGCTGCTGTATATCGCCAACCTGCTGTGGACGGTGGCCTACGACACCTACTACGCCATGGCCGACCGCGACGACGACCTGAAGATCGGAGTGAAATCCACCGCCATCCTGTTCGGCGATGCCGACCGCCTGATCATCGCCAGCCTGCAGGGCCTGGCCCTGCTATGCCTGCTGCTGGCCGCGGCGCGTTTCGAGCTGGGCCTGTATTTCCACCTCGGCCTGGCGGTGGCCGCCGGCTGTTTCGCCTGGGAATACCACAAGACCCGCAACCGCAAGCCCATGGCCTGCTTCAACGCCTTTCTGCACAACCACTGGGCCGGCCTGGCGATCTTTGTCGGCCTGGTACTCGACTACGCTTTGCGAGGCTAATGCGCCGCGACGGCGTTCTGTCATATCGCTGCAATAATTCCGTTATCTAATGCAGCCCATTACAGCGAGATGACCCCCGAGGCTTGACCATGGTTGGCAAGAACATCCTGATCGTCGATGACGAAGCACCGATCCGTGAAATGATCGCCGTGGCCCTGGAAATGGCCGGCTACGAGTGCCTGGAAGCGGAGAATACCCAGCAGGCCCACGCCATCATCGTCGACCGTAAACCCGATCTGATCCTGCTCGACTGGATGCTCCCCGGCACCAGCGGCATTGAGCTGGCCCGCCGCCTCAAGCGCGACGAGCTGACCGGCGATATCCCGATCATCATGCTCACCGCCAAGGGCGAAGAGGACAACAAGATCCAGGGCCTGGAAGTCGGCGCCGACGACTACATCACCAAGCCCTTCTCCCCGCGCGAACTGGTGGCCCGCCTGAAAGCCGTACTGCGTCGCGCGGGCCCGACCGACAGCGAAGGGCCGATCGAGATCGGCGGCCTGCTGCTCGACCCGATCAGCCACCGCGTCACCATCGACGGCAAGCCGGCCGAGATGGGCCCCACCGAATACCGCCTGCTGCAGTTCTTTATGACCCACCAGGAACGCGCCTACACCCGTGGCCAGCTGCTCGACCAGGTCTGGGGCGGCAACGTGTATGTCGAGGAACGCACCGTCGACGTGCATATCCGCCGCCTGCGCAAGGCCCTCGGCGAGGTCTACGAAAACCTGGTGCAAACCGTGCGCGGCACCGGCTACCGTTTCTCCAGCAAAAGCTAGACGCCGTTCGCGGCAGGCCCGCGACATCGCGGCATGCTCCCGTTATCACGGCGTGGGTTAGGATTGCCGCCGATGCCCGGCGGCAGAAAGGACTGATTGGCGGATGAACTCTAAGTGAACCACGACTGGCGCGGCGCCCTTATACGCCGCCTGTTGTTACTGGTCGGCGCTTGCCTGTTGCTCGGCCTGCTCAGCGGCGAATATGCCTGGGCCCTGGTGCTCGGCCTGGCCGGCTACCTCGGCTGGCACCTGAACCAGTTGCTACGCCTGCACCAATGGCTGCGCACCCGCAAAGGCGACGAAGCGCCGCCCGATGGCTACGGCCTGTGGGGCGAAGTGTTCGACAGCATCTACCACCTGCAACGCCGTGACCAGAAAGCCCGTGGCCGCCTGCAGGCGGTGATCGACCGCGTGCAGGAGTCCACCGCTGCCCTGAAAGACGCGGTGATCATGCTCGACCGCGACGGCAACCTGGAATGGTGGAATATCGCCGCGGAAAAACTCCTGGGCCTGAAAACGCCCCAGGACAGCGGCCAGCAGATCACCAACCTGGTGCGCGACCCGCGCTTTATCGAGTATTTCGAAGGCCACAACTATCAGGAACCGCTGGAGCTGCCCTCCCCGGTCAGCGACCGCCTGCGCCTGCAGTTCCATATCACCCAGTACGGCAACCGCGAACACCTGATGCTGGTGCGCGACATCACCCGGCTTTACCAGCTGGAACAGATGCGCAAGGACTTCGTCGCCAACGTGTCCCATGAACTGCGCACGCCGCTGACGGTGATCAGCGGTTACCTGGAAACCCTGCTGGACAACGTCGAAGACGTCAATCCGCGCTGGCTGCGGGCCCTGCAACAGATGCAGCAACAGGGTGGGCGCATGCAGAGCCTGCTCAACGACCTGCTGTTGCTGGCCAAGCTGGAAGCCACCGACTACCCCTCGGACAACCAGCCGGTGGCGGTGGACCTGCTGTTGCTCTCCATCAAGAACGATGCCCAGGCGCTCTCCGCCGAACGCCACCACCGCATCAGCCTGGAAGCGGACCCGCACCTCAAGCTCAAGGGCAGCGAGGCCGAACTGCGCAGCGCCTTCTCCAACCTGG
>DASUOY010000395.1:0-3968 GCA_036276395.1 Pseudomonas sp. | reverse complement strand
TGTGCCGTTTATCATGGTTACCAGCCGTGGTGACAAAGACAACGTGGTGCAGGCGATCCAGGCCGGCGTTTCGGATTTTATCGGCAAGCCGTTTTCCACCGAACAACTGGTGACCAAGGTGAAGAAGGCCTTGCACCGCGCCGGCAAACTGCAGGCCCTGATGACCAGCAATGCGCCGAAGATGCTCAGCACCGGCGCCTTCGCCAATGACTCGCTGTCCGCGTTGACCGCCGGCAAGGCCGAGGTGGTCAAGCCTGCCGCCGCGCCTGCGGTGCAAGCTGCCGCCGCATTTGCCGGCAAGCCGGCCGCCAGCACGCCGGCTGGGCGCGGTCAGGGTCAGTTGCGTTTGCCTGGCGGCAGCATGGCCTGTGTGATCAAGGCGCTGAGCCTCAAGGAGGCCCTGCTGGTGGTCAAGCGCACCGAGTTGCTGCCCCAGGTGCTGGAAAGCGCGGTGCTCGATCTGGAACAGGGCGAGGCGGCGGAGACCGCGCGGCTGAATGGCTATCTGCATGCCGTGGCGGCGTTCGAGCCAAAACCTGACAGCGAGTGGTTGCAGGTCACCTTCAAGTTCGTCGACCAGGACCCGCAGAAGCTCGACTACATCTCGCGGCTGATCGCTCGCGGCACCGCGCAAAAGCATTTCAGCCCCGGCGCGTAGCCCGGGTTGCTTACTCCTAAGCTTAGCGAGCCGGGTCACAAGCCGGCCGCTCCAGCCTCGCAGCGGGCTTGCGCGGCTGCTAGTCTTTCCAGCCCGGACGGACAACCAGAAGAACCGAGTCAATATGCTAGGGCGTCTGCTATTTCTCTGCTGTGCATTGGCCGGCGCCGGCCAGGCCGGTGCATTGACCATCTACAAGTACACCGATGCCAACGGCGTGGTGACCTATAGCGACCAGGCCGCGCCCGGCGCGCAGGTCTTCGTGTTCCGCGACCGCATGGTCGAGAAGCTCGATAACCTGGTAAAACTGGAAACCAAGAAGCATGAGGCCGGGGAAACCCTGCTGATCCGCAATGACCTCTATGCCCCGGTGCAGATCGAGCTGCGTCTGGAGCAGGTGGCCAATGCCGTGGGGGTTCCCGCCAAACCGATCAATTGGGTACTGCCGCCGCGCAGCAAGATCCGCCTGGCCACCCTGGCCCCGCGGGATGCCAGCAAGCCCCTGCAATACAAGACCAAGCTGCGCTATGCCCTGGGTGATCCGCGCCTGCAGCCGACCCAGACGCGCTACCCACTGCCCTGGCGCGGCGGGCCGTTCCGCCTGACCCAGGGCGCCGGCGGCAAGTACAGCCACTTCACCCCCAAAGGCCGTTACGCCATGGATATCGCCATGCCCGAAGGCACGCCGATAGTCGCGGCCCGTGGCGGCATGGTGGTGAAGACCGAGAACCAGCAGAGCGGCCGTGGCAACAACCCGTCCGGCAACTATGTGCGCATCCTGCATGACGACGGCACCATGGGCGTCTACCTGCACCTGATGCGCGGTTCGGTCAGCGTGGGCGAAGGCCAGCGCGTCGAGCGCGGCAGCCTGATCGCCCGCTCCGGCAATACCGGCAACAGCACCGGCCCGCACCTGCATTTCGTGGTGCAGCGCAATGTCGGCCTGGCCCTGGAATCCATTCCGTTCGACTTTAGCCAGCCGGTCAACAGCCTGCCTAACTTTGCTGTAGGTGGGGAATAGGGCGAAGCCGGACGGGCGTAGGATGGGTTAAGCGCAGCGCTACCCATCAGCGGCGCTGGCGCCTCAATCCAGCTTAAGCACCTTGGCCAGGACGATCTTCGGCCCCTTCATCTTCTTGACGATAATGCGCAGGCCGTCGACTTCCAGCACTTCCTCTTCCTCGGGCATGCGCTTCAAGGTCTCGTAGACCAGCCCGGCCAGGGTTTCCGCCTCGACATGATCGAGGTCGACGCCGAGCAGGCGTTCGACCTTGGCCAGGGGGGTGTCGCCGCGCACCAAGAGCTTGCCCGGCTGGTAGGCGAGGATGCCGCGTTCGGCCTTGCGGTGTTCGTCCTGGATGTCACCGACCAGGGCTTCCAGCACGTCTTCCATGGTCAGGTAGCCGATCACCTTGCCATCGGCTTCCTCGACCAGGGCGAAGTGCGAGCCGCCCTGGCGAAACTGTTCCAGCAGGTTGGACAGCGGCATATGCCGGCCGACCCGTTCGATCGGGTGCATCAGCTCGGCCAGTTTCAGCGCCGAGGGCAGCATCTCCAGCAGGGACAGGTGCAGCAACAGGTCCTTGATATGCAGCACGCCGACGAACTCGCCACTGTTGTCGTCGTAGATCGGGTAGCGGCTGTACTTGTGCCGGCGGAATACGCTGAACACTTCATCCAGGGCCGCCGTCAGCGGCAGGGAGACCAGGTCCTCGCGGGAGTTGGCCCAGTCCACCACCTCCAGTTCGCCCAGCTCCACGGCCGAGGCCAGCACGCGCATGTCCTGGTCGCCGGGGTCGCTGGCGCGGCTGGAGTGCAGAATCAGCTTGAGCTCGTCGCGGCTGTAGTGGTGCTCGTGGTGCGGCCCCGGTTCGCCTTGCCCAGCGATGCGCAGGATGGCGTTGGCACTGGCGTTGAGCAGGAAGATCGCCGGGTACATGGCCCAGTAGAACAGGTACAGCGGGGCGGCCGTCCACAGCGACAGCAGCTCGGGTTTGCGGATGGCCCAGGACTTGGGCGCCAGCTCGCCGACCACTATGTGCAGGTAAGAAATGATAAAGAAGGCGGTGAAGAAGGCGATGCCATGCACCAGCTTGGGCGAGTCGATGCCGATGGCCGCGAGCAGCGGTTCGAGCAGGTGGGCGAAGGCCGGCTCGCCGACCCAGCCGAGACCCAGGGAGGCCAGGGTGATGCCCAGTTGGCAGGCGGAGAGATAAGCATCCAGCTGGTTGTGCACGGTGCGCAGGATATGCCCGCGCCAGCCGTTCTTCGCCGCCAGGGCTTCGACCTTGGTGGCACGCAGCTTGACGATGGCGAACTCGGCGGCCACGAAGAAGCCGTTGAGCAGGACCAGGAACAGGGCGAAGAGAACGAGGCCGAAATCGGCGAAATAGGTAGTGGCGGTGTAACTCGTGGAGGGGTCCATACAGGGTTCGGGTAGTTATAGAGCGCTAAAGGGTGGCGGCAGCGGCGGCGATTTGCAAGTGCGCGGCCGCTTATTGGCCGCGCCGTACCATCTGCTGGCTGGGAAAATGGCAGGTAAAGGTGCTGCCCTGTCCCAGGCTGCTGGCGATATCCAGGCGGGCGCGGTGGCGCAGTAGCACGTGCTTGACGATGGCCAGGCCCAGGCCGGTGCCGCCGGTGTTGCTGGCGCGGCTGGAGTCGACCCGATAGAAGCGCTCGGTCAGGCGTGGCAGGTGCTTGGCTTCGATGCCCAGGCCGGTGTCCTGCACGCTGAGGTGCGCGCCCTGTTCATCGCTCCACCAGCGGACATGGATCTTGCCTTCGTCGGGGGTGTACTTCACCGCGTTGAATACCAGGTTGGAGAAGGCGCTGCGCAGTTCGGCCTCGCTGCCCTTGAGCTTGAGGTGCGGGTCCGCTTCCAGGCTGATGCGGTGGTGGCGTTCGGCGGACAGCGCCTGGGCATCGTTCTTGATCGAGAGCAACAGCAGGTCGACGGCCACCGGCTGGTTGTCCGAGGGGTAGTCGGTGGCTTCCAGCTTGGCCAGCAACAGCAGGTCGTTGAGCAGGCTCTGCATGCGCCCGCCCTGTTGTTGCATCTGTTGCAGGGCGCGTAGCCAGCGCGGATTGACGTCTTCGACATTGTCCAGCAGGGTCTCCAGATAGCCGGCGATCACCGTCAGCGGCGTGCGCAACTCGTGGGACACATTGGCGACGAAGTCTTTGCGCATCTGCTCCAGCTGGTACAGGCGGGTGATATCACGCACCAGCATCAGCAGTTCACGGTTGCCGTACTGGGTGACATGAAATTGCAGGCGGCAGCGGTCGTTGATCGGCGAGGGCAGCTCCA
>DASUOY010000394.1:0-8689 GCA_036276395.1 Pseudomonas sp. | reverse complement strand
TTGGTCTGTTCGGAGATGCCGCGGATTACCGACAGCACCTGATCGATCGAGGCGACCTGGCTAGCCAGTTCGCCTACCGCCTTGGCGGCCGCGCCAATGTCATCGGCCATCTTCTGGATATGCTGCACCGAGTCACTGACGACATGGTCGGCCTGATGCGCTTCCTGGCGCGCGCTTTGCGAGGCCTGGGCCGCACTGCTGGCGTTATGCGCGATCTCCTGCACGGTCAGGCCCATTTCATGCACGGCGGTGGCCACTAGATCGGTCATCTGGTTCTGCTGCGCGGCGCGGGCGGCGGTGTTGTCCACCACCTTGGCCACCTCGGCGACGGCCGAGTGCAGGCGGGCGCTGCTGTTCAGAGCATCGCCGATCAGGGTTTTCAGCTTGTCGGTCATCCGCTGCACGTTGCCCAGGGCGCTGTCCGGGCGGGCCGCGGGAATTTCCACGGCGAGGTTGCCGGAAGCCAGTTCGTTGAGTACCCGGTCCAGCACTGCGGGCTTGGCCCCCAGTTGCTGCAGGGTCTGGCTGCGGCCCAGATAGATCAGCACGAGAATCTCACTGATCAGGGCCAGAAGTACCGCGATAAACAGGTTTTGCCCGCGGCTCAGGGCCTGATCGGCGAGCAGCACTTGCTGGCCGGTGCGCTCTTCGACCAGGGCGAAGAAGTCGTCCACCGGCTGCATGATCTTGGCCTTGAAGTTGTGGTAGTCCTTGCCGTGCAGCAGGTTGCGCGCCAGTTCCAGATCGGGCGGGCCATCGACGTTGTAGTTGCCCTGGGCGTCTGGGAACTTGCCTTTGACCGCGTTCATCGCCTTGACCTCGAGCTGCACCAGGCCGTCGGAATTGGCCTGGGCCTGCTGCAGTTTGGCGAACTCCGCCTCGGTGAAGCCGGCCTGGCGCATCAGGTCCGCCAGGGCGATGGTCTCGCCATTCGGGCGCGGCTGGGCGATGCCGGCGGCGACGAAATCCCAGTAGATACGGTGGTAGCTCTGCGGGCGCGGCGCCTTGCCGTTGCGGATATCGAGGATCTGCAGGTATTGCCGCTCGTATTCGGCGTCGGTGCTGACCACATAGGTGCGGCCGAGGCGGGTCAGGTCGTCCGAGCTTTGTCGCAGTTCATCGGCCAGCAGGTAGGAGGTGTAGCGGTTGTCGCCGACCTGGCGCAGCTCGGAGGCGGCTTGCTTCATGGCGAAGAAGGCATAGAGCAGGGCCAGAAAGGTCGCGGCTATCAACAGCAGCAAGGCGGGGATGGCCTTGGAGAGGGTGGTACTGTTCATTACATCTGACCTCCGGCATGGGTGAGCAGCAGGCGCTCCCTATGCCAGGTACGAGGTCGTGAAGAGGCTGCACAGGGCTTCTGTGTAACAGTCCTTGTCGTTGGCGTTGGCTGTGGGTCTTCTGGGGCGGTGCAATGCACGCCGTGCCGCGCGGGTTGAGCGCAGCTCGTAACAGGCTGGAGCGGCGTAACGGCCCGGTAGTCGGTGGCAAGCCCATGCGAGGTTCGCGCAGCTGCCCGGGCGGGCGCAGGCGGCTGCCTGAGCAGCAGTGAGCCTGCTTTCTAGAGGTTAGACCAGCTGGGCAAAAGCGTCGGACGCCAGCCGCTCCAGTCGGGCGAGAAAGAGGCTGGCGGTGCCACCGCTGGCCAGGTGCAAGGCTCCTGCTGGATCTTCCAGTAGCAGGCCTTGGCCGGTTTCGAGCTGTAGTTGCGTTCCGTCGGGCAGGCGACAGTTCAGCGTTGTGCCGGCGATGCAGTAGATAAACATCACCTCGCTGCAGTCGAACCATTCTTCGCCCTTCAGCTCGCGATACTCCAGGCGCTGTCGCCAGTGGCTGCGGCGGCTCATCAGATTGAAGTCCTGCACCGGGCCGTCGAGCAGTTCGGCCTGCACATCCAGTTCGCCGGCAAAACTTAGCACCGGGTTATTTCGGTCCAGATCGAGGCTGGTCTGCTCGGGCAGATTCAGGCGCAAGCCCGCGCCGCTAAGCAGGCCCAGGCTGCGATCGATACCGGGAAAGAGGGAGAAGGCGCCGGCGCTATCGACTCGGGCGCTGCTGATACGCCACTCAAAGTCGCTTAGATCGGCGCCCGGCGGGGCTATGGCCAGTTCCAGGGTGACGCCCCGGCCGTTCTTCCACGGCAGTTGGCGGGCGGTGCGGCTGTCGATCAGGCGGATGCTCATGGGGGGAACTCATAAGGTTTCGTGTATATGTATATACATTAAAGCGGCGGCGCTGCACAGCCAGGCAGTGTCCGATGCCACCGTCCGTCTGCTTGTGCGGCTCGCCGCGGCCTGTTTGGGCCTGCTATTTCGCTTGATTCCGCCGTGTGGCCCGGACTGCTGGCGCTACACGGGTGGAGTGCCTGGGGAACGAATGGGGTTGACGACCGGCTGGTCAGCTTCTAATGTATATACAACTTCGATCAAGGAGCGACTCAATGTCCTCGTCCGCCCCCTCCCTGCTCTGGCGCGATCTCTGCCTGTTCGACGGCCTGACCACCCTGGCCGGGCCGGTCAACCTGCTGGTGGCCGATGGCAAGGTGGCGGGCCTCTGGCCTAGCGCTGAGTTTCCCGAGGCAGCTGCCCTGGGCGCCATCGAAGCCGGGCGTGGCGGGGTGATGACCCCGGGGCTGGTGGATTGCCACACTCATCTGGTGTACGCCGGCAACCGCGCTGGTGAGTTCGAGCAGCGCCTCGAAGGTGCCAGCTACGCCGAGATCGCCAAGGCCGGCGGCGGCATCCTCAGCACAGTGCGCGCCACCCGTGCCGCCAGCGAGGACGAGTTGCTGGCGCAGAGCCTGCCGCGCTTGCAGGCGCTGCTGGACGATGGCGTGACCACCCTGGAAATCAAATCCGGCTATGGCCTGACTATCGAGGATGAGCTGAAGATGCTGCGCGTGGCGCGCCGTCTTGGCGAGTTGCTGCCGCTGCGCATCACCACCACGCTGCTCGGCGCCCACGCCTTGCCGCCGGAGTACGCCGGCGACAGCGACGGCTATATCGCCCTGGTGTGCAACGAGATGATCCCGGCGGCCGTTGCCGAGGGCCTGGCCGATGCGGTGGATGTGTTCTGCGAAAACATCGCCTTCAGCCCGGCGCAGTGCGAGCTGGTGTTCCAGGCCGCGCAACGCCACGGTCTGCCGATCAAGGTGCACGCCGAGCAACTGTCCAATCAGGGCGCCAGTGCCCTGGCCGCCCGTTATCACGGTCTGTCGGCCGACCATATCGAATTTCTCGACGAGGCCGGGGTGCAGGCCATGGCCGCCGCCGGTACGGTCGCCGTGCTGTTGCCCGGGGCCTTCCATTGCCTGCGTGAAACCCAGTTGCCGCCTATCGCGCTGTTGCGTCAGCACAACGTGCCCATGGCCCTGGCCAGCGATGCCAACCCCGGCACCTCGCCGATCTGCTTTCCGACCCTGTGCCTGAACCTGGCCTGCACCCTGTTCCGTTTGACCCCGCGCGAAGCCCTGGCCGGTATGACCGCCCACGCCGCCCGCGCCCTCGGCCGCCCGGACCTCGGGCGGATCGAGGTTGGGGCCCCCGCCGATCTGTGCCTGTGGGATGTGCAGCAACCCGCCGAGCTGGCCTATGCGGTACAGCCGGGGCGGCTGCGCCAGCGCATCTTCAACGGCGCCATTAGCTACAGCAAAGAGGCCAATAGCCATGCACGCTGATCGTTTTTCCATGGACCTCTGGCAGGGCCGCGTCGACCCGGAAGTGGACAGCCCGCGCTGGCACCAACGCATTCAGCCGCTGAGTCCGGACAGCCAGCCCGGCGTGGCCCTGCTGGGTTTTGCCAGCGACGAAGGGGTGCGGCGCAACCATGGCCGGGTTGGCGCGGTAAATGGTCCGCTGGCGATACGCAAGGCGTTGGCCAACCTGGCTTGGCACCGCCAGGGCGCGGCCTATGATGCCGGTGATGTGTTGTGCGCCGATGGCGATCTGGAGAGCGCCCAGGCGCGCCTCGGTCATAACGTCTGCGCGCTGCTGGATGCCGGGCATCTGCCCATAGTGCTGGGCGGCGGCCATGAAGTGGCTTTCGGCAGCTGGCAGGGTATTGCCGAGCATATGGCCGGAGGCGCCGCCCCGCGTATCGGCATTATCAATTTCGATGCCCACTTCGACCTGCGCGATCCGGCCCATGCCCGCTCCTCCGGCACTCCTTTCGCGCAGATCGCCGAACAGTGCGCCGTCCGGGGCTGGCCGTTCGCCTATGCCTGCCTGGGCGTCAGTCGCGCCAGCAATACCCGCGCCTTGTTCCAGCGCGCCGCCGAGCTGAACGTGATGGTGCGCGAAGACCGCGAGATCCGCGAAGGCAGCCTGGCGGCCATCAGCGCCGAACTGTCGGCCTTTATCGCCGCTTGCGACGCCATCTACCTGACCATCGATATCGATGTGCTGCCCGCCTGCGAAGCCCCCGGCGTCAGCGCCCCGGCCGCGCGCGGCGTGCCCCTGGCGCTGCTCGAACCGCTGCTGGAAACCGTGCGCGACAGCGGCAAGCTGCGCCTGATGGACCTGGCCGAACTCAACCCCGAGCACGATATCGACAGCCGCACGGCCAAGGTCGCGGCGCGCCTGATTCACCTGCTGTCCCTGACCGGCTGAGCTGCTCGGCCATTTCCCTGACAAGAATAAATACAGAGGAACTTCCAGATGACGCTAGCCAGCCCCACCCCGCATGCCTTTGCCGTTGTCCGCACGGAGAATCGTTATGTCTGAACAACTTACGGCGCTCGCCAGCGTTTCCAAGGGCCAGGCCCTGGCTCGCCTGCTCGGCTACAGCCTGATCGGCCTGGTGTTGTTCTTCGTACCGTTTGCCATCGGCGGGCGCAGCACCATCCTGCTCGACCATGCCGCCAGTGCCCTGCAAATCCACGCGCGGCCGCTGGTGATCACTATTGCCCTGCTGTTTATGCTCTACGGCGCGCTGCAGCCCTGGTTTAGCGGCAGCTGGCGCGGCGACCTGACCCGCACGGTGTTCAGCGTGCTCAAGGTGCTCGGCCTGTTGATCGGCGTGGCCTATCTGTTCGGTGTCGGGCCGGCGGCCCTGTATCAGCCGGACATGCTGCCGTTTCTGTTCGACAAGCTGGTGCTCAGCCTGGCGCTGATCGTGCCGCTGGGCGCGCTGGCCCTGGTGTTTCTGATCGGCTTCGGTCTGCTGGAGCTGGTCGGCGTGCTGATGCAGCCGGTGATGCGGCCGATCTGGCGCACCCCGGGCAAGTCGGCGATCGATGCGGTGGCCTCGTTCGTGGGCAGCTACTCGGTGGGCCTGTTGATCACCGACCGCATGTACCAGCAGGGCCATTACAGCGTGCGCGAGGCGGCGATTATCGCCACCGGTTTCTCCACGGTGTCGGCGCCCTTTATGGTGATCATCGCCAAGACCCTCGGTCTGATGGAAATCTGGAACCTGTATTTCTGGAGCGCGATGCTGGTGACCTTTGCCGTTACCGCCGTCAGCGCGCGCATCTATCCGCTTTCGCGCCTGCCCAGCGAAAGCCGCCCCGAGCCGCAGTTGCAGGCGGGCGAGAGCCGTATCGCCAGCGCCTGGCGTGCCGGTCTGAGCCAGGCGGCCTGCGCGCCCTCGCTGCTCAGCGCTTTGCGCGAGACCTTTGTCGACGGTCTGCGCATGACCGCCGCCATCCTGCCGAGCATCCTCGCAGTCGGCCTGCTCGGCTTGCTCGCAGCCAAGTACACCCCGCTGTTCGATGCCCTGGGCGTGCTGTTCTACCCGGTGACCTGGCTGTTCGGCCTGAACGAGCCGATGCAGGTGGCCCGCGCCATTTCTTCCGGCCTGGCGGAGATGTTCCTGCCGGCCATGTTGCTGAAAGACGCCGACGCGCTGGTCAAGTTCGTTACCGCCATCGTCTCGGTCAGCAGCGTGCTGTTTCTCTCGGCCTCGATTCCCTGCGTGCTGGCCACGCGAATTCCCCTGCGCTTGCGCGACCTGTTGCTGGTCTGGCTGCAACGCACCTTTCTAAGCCTGGTGTTCAGCATTCCGCTGGCCTACCTGGCGCACTACCTGGGCTGGCTGTAAGCCGCCCGTTGCCAACGAACTGTAGATAGGAGCCTGTTATGAGCCGTTTCCGTGACACCGAAATCCGCGCCGCCCGCGGCACCACGCTGACCGCCAAGAGCTGGCTGACCGAAGCGCCGCTGCGCATGCTGATGAATAACCTCGATCCGGAAGTGGCCGAGAACCCCAAGGAGCTGGTGGTGTATGGCGGCATCGGCCGCGCCGCACGCAACTGGGAGTGCTACGACAAGATCGTCGAGGTGCTGACCACGCTTGAAGACAACCAGACCCTGCTGATCCAGTCCGGCAAGCCGGTGGGCGTATTCGAAACCCACAAGGACGCGCCGCGGGTGCTGCTGGCCAACTCCAACCTGGTGCCGCACTGGGCCACCTGGGAGCACTTCAATGAGCTGGATGCCAAGGGCCTGGCCATGTATGGCCAGATGACCGCAGGCAGCTGGATCTATATCGGCAGCCAGGGCATCGTCCAGGGCACCTATGAAACCTTCGTCGAGGCCGGTCGTCAGCATTACGGCGGCAGCCTCAAGGGCCGCTGGGTACTCACCGCGGGCCTGGGCGGCATGGGCGGCGCCCAGCCACTGGCCGCCACTCTGGCCGGCGCCTGCTCGCTGAATATCGAGTGCCAGCAATCGCGTATCGATTTCCGCCTGAAGACCCGTTACGTCGACGAGCAGGCCAAGGACCTCGACGACGCCCTGGCGCGTATCGACAAGTACACCGGCGAAGGCAAGGCCATCTCCATCGCCCTGTGCGGCAACGCCGCCGAGATTCTGCCGGAGCTGGTCAAGCGCGGCGTGCGCCCGGACATGGTCACCGACCAGACCAGCGCCCACGACCCGCGCCACGGCTACCTGCCAATCGGCTGGAGCTGGGACGAGTACGTGGCCCGCGGCAAGACCGAGGAGGCCGTGGTGGTCAAGGCCGCCAAGCAGTCCATGGCCGTGCATGTGCGCGCCATGCTGGCCTTCCAGCAGATGGGCGTGCCGACCTTCGACTATGGCAACAATATCCGTCAGATGGCCCTGCAGGAGGGCGTGGACAACGCCTTCGACTTCCCCGGTTTCGTCCCAGCCTATATCCGTCCGCTGTTCTGCCAGGGTATCGGCCCGTTCCGCTGGGTGGCGCTGTCCGGCGACCCCGAGGACATCTACAAGACCGACGCCAAGGTCAAGGAACTGATCCCCGACGACGCCCACCTGCACAACTGGCTGGACATGGCCCGCGAGCGCATCAGCTTCCAGGGCCTGCCGGCGCGTATCTGCTGGGTCGGCCTGAAGGACCGCGCGCGCCTGGCCCAGGCCTTCAACGACATGGTCGCCAGCGGCGAGCTGAAGGCGCCGATCGTCATCGGCCGCGACCACCTCGATTCCGGCTCGGTGGCCAGCCCCAACCGTGAAACCGAGGCCATGCAGGACGGCTCCGATGCCGTATCCGACTGGCCGCTGCTCAACGCCCTGCTAAATACCGCAGGCGGCGCGACCTGGGTGTCTTTGCACCATGGTGGCGGCGTCGGTATGGGCTACTCGCAGCATTCCGGGGTGGTGATCGTCGCCGACGGCACCCCCGAAGCCCGCGCCCGTCTCGGCCGCGTGCTGCGCAACGACCCGGGCACCGGGGTGATGCGTCACGCCGATGCCGGTTATCAGATTGCCGTCGACTGCGCCCGCGAGCAGGGCCTGAACCTGCCGATGGTCGCCGCTACCCAAGGAGCCAAAGCATGAGCCTGTTTACCCTGACCCCCGGTCAACTGACCCTGGCCCAGCTGCGCGCCGCCTACCAGGCCCCGTTCAAGCTGCGTCTGGATGAGCGCGCGCATGCCGCCATCGAGGCCAGCGTGGCCTGCGTCAACGCCATCGTCGCCGAGGGCCGCACCGCCTACGGCATCAACACCGGTTTCGGCCTGCTGGCCTCGACCCGCATTGCCAACGACGATCTGGAAAAACTCCAGCGCTCCCTGGTGCTGTCCCATGCCGCCGGTATCGGCGAGCCGCTGGACGACGCTATGGTGCGCCTGATCATGCTGCTCAAGATCAACAGCCTGTCGCGCGGTTTCTCCGGCATCCGCTTGAAGGTGATCGAGGCGCTGATCGCCCTGATCAATGCCGAGGTCTACCCGCATATTCCGCTCAAGGGCTCGGTGGGTGCCTCCGGCGATCTGGCGCCGCTGGCCCATATGTCCCTGGTGCTGCTGGGCGAAAGCCAGGCGCGGCACAAGGGCCAGTGGCTGCCGGCCAGCGAGGCGCTGGCCATCGCCGGCCTGGAGCCCATGACCCTGGCCGCCAAGGAGGGCCTGGCTCTGCTCAACGGCACCCAGGTGTCCACTGCCTACGCCCTGCGCGGGCTGTTCGAGGGTGAAGACCTGTTCGCCGCCGCCACCGTCTGCGGCGGCCTGACCGTGGAAGCGGCGCTGGGTTCGCGGGCGCCGTTCGATCCGCGCATCCATGCTGCCCGTGGCCAGCGCGGGCAGATCGACGCGGCGGCCATCTATCGCCACCTGCTGGGTGCCAGCAGCGAAGTGGGGCGCTCCCACGAAGCCTGCGACAAGGTGCAGGACCCGTACTCGCTGCGCTGCCAGCCTCAGGTGATGGGCGCCTGCCTGACCCAGTTGCGTCAGGCCGCCGAAGTGCTGGCGGTGGAAGCCAACGCGGTGTCG
>DASUOY010000393.1:0-2287 GCA_036276395.1 Pseudomonas sp. | reverse complement strand
CGGTGAACTCCTCGCTGCACAGCTACCTGATTGTCAGCTACGCCAAGGAAGACGGCGTGTCGCTGGATGTGGGCTTCTACTATATGTCCAACGCCCTCGGCCGCTTGCTCGGCACGCTGCTATCGGGCTGGGTGTATCAGGCCTATGGCCTGCAAGCCTGCCTGTGGGTGTCCTCGGCCTTTGTCCTGCTGGCCGCGCTGATTTCTATCGGGCTGCCCAGGCATGCCGAGCAGCCGCCTGCTAGCTGATCAGTCGCAGCCCGCCCCGCAGCCTTGCTCAGGCCCCGGATAGACCGGGGCAAAGCCACCGCCCGGGGTGCGAAAGTTGGTGGTCTGGCCTTGGTACAGGCGCGCGGCCAGCCATTGCACCTGGCTGTCATAGGCATAGGCGCGCAGGTCGAATTTTAGCGCCGGGTTCTCGCGAGCCATTACCCGCTGCCCCGGCAACACCAGGGCCTGAGCCACGTAATCGCCGGCGAGAATCTCCTGCCACACGCGCTGGGTCAGCTTGTCGCCGCGGTAGGCGGCGCGGCTGCCGTAGCCGGCCCAGGGCTTGAAGAACAGCTGCTTGCGCTCACGCCACAGGCGTTCGGCATTGGCCGGTTCGACCACTTCGGTACGGGGAATGGCCGCCAATAGCAGCGCCTGTACATCCTCGGGCACGCCGAGGGCCTGCCATTGCCCGGCATCACTCAGCAGCGCCAGATTGCGCTTGTCGGCATACAGGGCATGGGCCTGCGGGTGCGGGGTAAGCAGGGTGGCACGCTCGAGATAGGCCTGGCGCAGCTGAGCGTGGGCCGGTTCGTCCAGGGCGAAATCGGTCAGGCGGTTATAGACCAGATCGATGGCCAGCTCGCCATGCCAGAGCACTCCGTCGCGCAGGCTCAACTCGCTGGGGTCGGCGATTACCGCCTGCAGGCCGTGGCGTTGGAACAGCTGTTGGAACAGCAAAAACTCCGGGTACAGATACTGCTGTTCGGGCGCCTCGTCGACTATGGCGATGCTGCGCAGCGGCCGCTGGTGCCCAGCCAGAGCCCACTCCTGCTGGAACATGGCGACAATGCTCGCCTCCAGGCTTTCGGCCCGTAGCGCCGGCGGCAATAGCTGTTCGATGGCCGGGCAGCAGGCCCGCTGCGCCCGCGCCAGCACGGCGTTAAGCATGGCGCCGCCGGCATTGCTGTTGATCTCGATCAGGCCGAAGCCGTCTTCGGTGATATGCAAGTCATAGCCGAAGAACACCCCCTTGGGGCCGTGCGGATCGTGCCGGGCAATGGCCGGCGAGCGCTCTAGCACCAGCTCGCGGTAAGCCGGCAGGGCCACCACCGACTCGATGGCGCGAATCAGCTCGGCCATGCGATCGAGCTGGGCCTTGGCGACAAAAACCGGGTGGGCGGCGAACAGATAGGGGCAGCGCTCGCGCACCAGTTCGAACAGGCCGGGCTGGCCCAGGCTCGACTCCAGGGCATCGCGCAGCGCCGCCTGATCCAGGCTGATGCAGAAGCAGCGGCTATTGAGCGCTTCAATCGACACCTCGGCCAGGGCGGCGCTGACGCGGGCACTGGAAAGGTAGCTATCGTCCTTGTTGCAGAGAGGCAGCAGCGGCTGGGTCATGGCGTTTTCCGCATGATTCTGGGAAGAGTGAGTTAGGTTGTACCAGGCTGCGCAGCTCATGCCCAAGACAAAAGCTGAACGGGCTAAAAGTGCGCAACTTTATGCAAGTGGCAGAGGCCGATAGCGCGCAGACTTTCTGCTATCTGCTGGGAGTCTATTGATGAACCTGTCGCTCTATCTGTTGACCGTCCTGATCTGGGGCACCACCTGGATCGCCCTCAAGCTGCAGCTGGGCGAGGTAGCGATTGCCGCGTCCATCGCCTATCGCTTTGCCCTGGCCGCCGCCGTGCTGTTCGCCATCCTGCTGCTCAGCGGCCGCCTGCAGAAACTCGATAAGCGCGGCCAACTGATCTGCCTGGTGCAGGGGCTGTGTCTGTTCTGCCTGAACTTTATGTGCTTCTACACCGCGAGCCAGTGGATACCCAGCGGCCTGGTGGCGGTGATTTTTTCCACTGCGACGCTGTGGAACGCGATCAATGCGCGGCTGTTCTTCAAGCAGAAGATCGCCGCCAATGTGCTGGCCGGTGGCGCCCTGGGGTTGGGCGGCCTGGCGCTGCTGTTCTGGCCGCAACTGGCCGGGCAGGAGGCCAGCCGTGAAACCCTATTGGGCATCGGTCTGGCGTTGCTCGGCACCCTGTGTTTCTCCGCCGGCAATCTGCTTTCCAGCCTGCAACAGA
>DASUOY010000392.1:0-16447 GCA_036276395.1 Pseudomonas sp. | reverse complement strand
GGTGGCGCGCAAGCGGGAAAAGACCGGGCAGGCCATCGCTGCGCTGCGTGATGATCTGCTGTTGCTGCAGAACCTGTGCATGGCCTGGTGGCGGGGCGAGTATCGGGCCATCAGCAAGTCGGCGGTCATGGCCGCAGTGGCTGCGCTGCTGTACTTCGTCACGCCTCTGGATGCGTTACCGGATTGGTTGCCGCTGGCCGGTTTTGTCGATGATCTGGCGCTGCTGGCTTGGGTGCTGCGCAGTTGGCGCGAGGAGCTGGCGGCGTTTCGGGCCTGGCGAGAGGCCCAGGCACCGGAAGTGCTGCAGCTAATCGAGCAACTGCCGGTGGATGAGCAGTAGATGCATCGTTAAAGCTCAGATGCTATCGAGCAGCCGGGCTATTACGCCCTGGTCGCGCAACTCTTGCAGCACCTGGTCCAGGCGTTCGGCGTTGACGGGTAGTTTGGAGCTGTAACTGCAATGCATGTCATAGCGCTGGATCACCCAGGGGCTGAGGCGTAGCGGCGCGTCGGGGCGCTTGGCCAGTTGGAAGGTGATCGGCCTGCGCATATCGATGATCGCGTCCAGTCGTTGCCGGCGCAGCAGGTTGAGGCGGGCCGCGAGATCGCGGACGTCCTGGCGGATCACCTGCTGGTTGGCGAAGGCCGCCATCAGCGGCACGCTATAGACGTAGCCGAGTTGGGTGCCAACAACCTTGCCTTGCAGGTCACTCAAGCCCTGTATGGGGGCTTGCTGACTATGCAGGAGGAGCACGTCCTCTTCTTCGTAGAGCACGGGGGACCAATGGTAGCGCTGCGGCTCGGCCACCCACTGTGGGTTGCTATTGCAGATGATATGGATATGCCCGCGCTGCATAAATTCATCGATCCGCTTGTTCGGTGTTTCGACAAAACGCGCCTGATGGCCGAGACGCTGGCTGGCCTGTTGGCCCAATTGGTAGATAAAGCCGCCACGCAGTTGCTGGTTGTCGACATCGACGTAGGGCATGCCATCGGCGCTGGCAAAGCCCCAGCGCAATTCGGCCGCGCCGCACCAACCGCTGCTGCTGATCAATAATGCCAAGATCAATGCACGCAAAAGCATTCTCCTTAGATGTGGGGCCAGTATAGATCAGGTGTTTTGCTGCGCCGGGCTGTTAAGATGGCGCCTGTACTGGAGTTGCTAAGAGAGTTGTCGGGGCGTCTGGGTGGTTGTACACGCCGATGCGATACGCCCTGGTACTTCCATGGAGATTTACCGATGAATGTGCAAGTGATCGAGCGCGATGGCGAGCCGGAATATGCGGTGCTGCCCTGGGCTCAATATCAAGCGCTGTTACAGGCCGCCGGCCGCCCGGCCGCGGTTGAGGCCGAGGTGACGGCAGGCGCGCAGCCGAACCTGAGCCAACTGGCTGCCCTGCGTGAAGCCAAGGCGCTGAGCGTGGAACAACTGGCGCGCAGCGTGGGCATCAGCCCGCATTACCTGGGCATGATCGAGAGCGGCGAGCGTCAGCCGGACGCCGCCATCCTGCGCGCCCTGGCCTGGCATCTGGGCGTGGATGGCTGGGAGTCAGAGTCTTGAGCGTGCGTATCAGTCGGCAACATTGGCAGGCACTGCTTAGCGAACTCGAAGATGCCCAGCGTCAGCGGCATTTATTGACCTACCGCGCCCTGATCGAGCGCCTGGCTCTGCCCAGCCCCGCGATGCAGACCCTGGCCGCTGCCCTGGAGCATCTGGCGGCCATGGACGCACGGGCCGAGCGACCGCTGCGTAGCGCCCTGGTGATCAGCCAGGGCGCCAGCCGGCTGCCGCGTACCGGGTTCTTCGAGTGCGTGTCGCGCCTGGGCCGCTTTAGCGGCGCCTCCGATGGCATTGCCGCGGCCTCCTGGCATGCCGCCGAGGTGGCGCGGGTATTCGAGTTCCACTACCCCGAGGAAGGCTAGGTGCTCTGGGCCCTGCGCGCGCGTCTGAGCTATGCCCTGGCGCGCCGGCTGTTCCATTGGTCCTGGCTGGTTCGCCAACCGCGCGCCTGGCGCTGGCTGGAGGGGCAGTTCGCGCGCATGGCCAATCTGGGCGATACGGGGGCGCAAAGCTTTTACGGGCATATCCTGCTGTTTCGTGGTCAGGGCCTGGGTGCGCGCGAGGAGGGCATCCGCCTGCTCGGTCTGGCCGCCAAGGCTGGCGATGGTAAGGCCGCCTACCAATTGGGCGTGCTGAGTCTGGCTGGCGACAGCCGGCATGCGGCGGATGCGCAACAGGCTGTCAGCTACTGGACCCTGGCGACGCAGGCCGGCCATCCACTGGCCGCGCAGCGCCTGGCCGGCTTGTACCGTGACGGTGCGCCGGGGCTGGCGGCCGATGCCGAGCTTGCCGCGCACTTTGCCGCCCGCGCCAGTGACTTGAGCGGCCTGTAGCAGCGCTCAGGCTGCCGATAGCGTCTGGGTATCGATGATATGCAGGCTGTAACCCGGAATCGCCTTGGCATGCCGCTTGGCTTCCGAGGCCAGGCCGGCCAGCTGGCTGGCATCCAGTTGCGCGCATTGCTCGGCGCGCAGGCGCACCACGCCCAGGGACAGTGAAAGCAGGGCGAACTCCTGGCGTATGCCGCGACGATCCTGGGCGACAAAGCAGCCGTTGTGCAGGTCCTCGTCGCGGTAGAAGCGCCGACACTGGCTTTGAAAGTCTTCTTGCAGGCGATTGAGGCGCACGCGCCAGTCCGGCGAGCCGAGTACCAGTAGAAAATCATCCCCGCCGATATGGCCGACGAAATCCCGGGCCGGATCGACCCGGGCGTTGAGGCATTGCGCCAGGCTCAGCAGCACTTCATCACCCTTGGCGTAGCCGTAGATATCGTTGAAGGGTTTGAAATTGTCGATATCCACGTAGCAGATCACCGCCTCGCGGTTCTGTTGCAGCAGGCGGCTCAGGCACTGCTGAATCGGCACATTGCCGGGCAGCAGGGTCAGGGGGTTGGCGTGGCGGGCCTGCTGGATCTTCAGTTCGGTGATCAGCTTGAGCACGTCGATAACCCGCCCCAGGCCCTGATAGCGGCCGCCCAGGGTAATGATGAAGTCCTCTTCGATGCGCTGCCGGGCGCGACTGGTCAGCAGGCGGCTGACCTGCTGCAGCGACTGGCAGGCCTCCACCGCGAGAAAGTCATCACTCATCAGACGGCTGATCGGCTTGCGGGCGAACAGTTCGGTGGCGAAGGGTTTTAACAGCGCTTCGGCGAGCGAATGGCGGTGCACTATGCCCATGGGCTGTTGCGCCTCGTTCAGCACGGCCAGTGAGTTGAGGCTGGCCTGGGCGCGGAAGATCTCCAGAACCTCGGCGGTCGGTGTGCTCAAGGCCACCGCGCGTTGGGGGTTGAGCAGGGCGCGCAGGTCGCCGGCATCCTCGCCCAGGGGCTGGTTGAGGCTGCCGAGTATGGGCAACAGGCTGCCTGCTTCACGCGGCGGCTGCTCTTGCGGGCGGCTGAGCAGGTAACCCTGGAGCAGGTCGACGCCCATTTCCGCCAGCACCGCCAGTTCTTCGGGCAGCTCGATGCCTTCGGCTATCACCTGGGCGCGGGAGGCTTGGGCCATTTTCAGGATGGAGCCGACAAACTCGCGCTTCACCGGGTCCAGGTGGATGCCGTCGATAAAGTGGCGGTCGATCTTTACATAGTCCGGGCGCAGCTCCGACCACAGGCGCAGGCTGGAGTAGCCGGCGCCCAAATCGTCCAGGGCGATGGAAAAACCCATGGCGCGGTAGTGATGCAGGGCATTGTCGAGCAGGGCGAAGTCATCGGTGGGCGATTGCTCGGTCAGTTCGATCACCACCTGGCTCGGCGGAATGCCCAGCGATTGCAGCAGTTGCAGGGTGCGCCCGGGTTGGTGCCTGGGCTCCAGCAGGGAGTCGGGGGAGACGTTGAGAAACAACTTGCCCTGGAGTTTCTGCTGGCTGAAACGCAGGCAGGCATTGCGCCGGCACAGCAGCTCCAGCTCGCTCAGGCGCCCGGCGTGGCGAGCCACGGCAAACAGGTTGATAGGCGAGTGCAGGGCGCTGTTGGACGGTCCGCGGCTGAGGGCTTCGTAGCCGAGAATACGACGCTCGGAGAGTGACACAATGGGCTGGAACAGACTGTGTAGGTCGCCGTGGGCGAGGATCTGGTCCAGCGCGCTCAACTGCTCGGTGACTATCATGAAGGGTCTCTGTGGCAAAAAAAACGAGGACGGGTATGGCTACCGGTCCTCGCATTTCACGACAGTTTGATGACCCTTTGATGACCGCGGCCTTGCTGGCTCGCAGGCCAGGGGTTAGTGCTTGGCCAGACGGGTATTGAGCCCAAGGTAATCGAGCAGGATGCGACCGCTCTCGGCGAGGTAGGCATCGTCCTCCGGTTTGGTCTTGTCATCGTCCACCGGCAGGGCGTCCTCGTCCTCCTCCTTGAGCTTGCTCAGCAACGCTTCGCCCTTGGCCTTGCGGCGGCTGTTCTCGATGGCCAGCTGCTGGCCTTCGATGCTGCTCTGCTGGGCGCGGCGCTTGCCTTCGTTGAGGCTGACGGTGGTTTCGTCCATCAGCTTCTGCGCCAGTTGCAGCCGCTCACGGGCGAAGGTGAAGTCGGGGTTCTGCGCGGTGCGCTGCTCATAACGGGTCTGCAGCTCGACCAGGAAGGGCTTGATCGGGTCCAGCTCGGGCTTGATCGCCGGCTTGATGCTGTCCCAGGGCAGTGCTTCGGGCAGGGCGCTTTCGCCGATTTCCTTGGTGTCCATCACGTCCGGGTACTGGATGTCCGGGATCACGCCCTGATGCTGGGTGCTTTGCCCGGAGACGCGGTAGAACTTGGCCAGGGTCAGCTTCAGCTCGCCATGGTTGAGCGGCTGGATGGTCTGTACCGTGCCTTTGCCGAAGGTCTGGCCGCCGAGAATCAGGGCGCGGTGATAGTCCTGCATGGCGCCGGCGAAAATCTCCGAGGCCGAGGCGGACAGGCGATTGACCAGCACGGCCAGTGGGCCCTTGTAGTAGACGCCGGTATTTTCATCGGCCAGCACATCGACGCGACCGTCGCTGTTGCGTACCAGCACGGTGGGGCCCTGATCGATAAACAGCCCGGTCAGTTCGGTGGCTTCCTGCAGCGAGCCGCCGCCGTTGTCGCGCAGGTCGATGACCACGCCGTCGACCTTGTCCTTTTCCAGCTCGCTGAGCAGGCGTTTGACATCGCGGGTGGTGCTCTTGTAATTCGGGTCGCCGGCGCGGAAGGCCTTGAAGTCCAGGTAAAAGGCCGGGATTTCGATAACCCCGAGCTTGTAGTCGCGGCCTTCGTGGTTGAGCTTGAGCACGGACTTTTTCGCCGCCTGCTCTTCCAGCTTGACCGCCTCGCGGACGATGGCCACCACCTTGCTGGTCTGGTCATTCGGCGCATTGCTGGCGGGAATGACTTCCAGGCGAACCTTGGAGCCTTTCGGCCCGCGGATCAGCTTGACCACCTCGTCCAGGCGCCAGCCGATCACGTCGACCATTTCCTTGTCGCCCTGGGCCACGCCGACGATCTTGTCCGCGGGGGCGATCTGCTTGCTCTTTTCCGCCGGGCCCGCCGGCACCAGGCGCACCACCTTGACGTGTTCGTTATCGCTTTGCAGCACGGCACCAATGCCTTCCAGCGACAGGCTCATATTGATGTCGAAGTTCTCCGCGTTATCCGGGGAGAGGTAGGTGGTGTGCGGGTCGTAGGACATGGCGAAGGCATTGATATAGGCCTGGAACACGTCCTCGCCACGGGTTTGCTGCAGGCGCGCCAGCTGGTTCTTGTAGCGCTTGGTCAGCAGCTCCTGAATCGCCTTGGGCTCTTTGCCGGCGATTTTCAGGCGTAGCACCTCGTCCTTGACGCGCTTGCGCCAGAGATCGTCGAGTTCGCCCAGGTCCTTGACCCAGGGCGCATCTTCGCGCTCGACCAGCAGGCTCTCATCGGCCTCGAAGTCGATCTTGTCGATCCCTTGTTCGAGCATGCCCAGGGCAAATTGCAGGCGGCTCTGCAGGCGCTGCAGGTGGCGCTTGTAGATGACAAAGCCGGGCTGCAGATCGCCATTTTTCAGTAGGTCGTCGAAGCGCGTGCTCCACTGGTCGAATTCGGCGATATCGGCGGCGGTGAAGTAGCTGCGCGAGGGGTCGAGCATCTTCAGGTAGCCCTGATAGATCTTCACCGAGCGCTCGTCATTCAACGGCGGCTTGTTGTAGTGATGGCGCTTGAGCAACTCCACCACGTTGAGGCTGGCGATCACCTGCTCGCGATCCGGCTGCAGGTATTCCCAGGCGTCATTGCTGGTCTTCGCCGCCAGCGGCAAGGCGCCCAGGCTGACTGAGAAGGCGAGGGTAAGGCTAAGCAGGGATCGCTTCATGCTGATTCGACGTGTAGGCAGTTGATAACGCATATTAGGCCGTCAATTAAGGGCGCCTGGTTCCATCGGCGCAATGCAGAAGCCCGGCGTTCAACGCCAGGCCAGGGTGTAAATGCACTATGGAGGCAGCATGAAGGCATTGCAAGGCGTTGAGGGGCGTGTGGAGTGGCTGGAGCAGCCCGCTCCGGCCTGTGATGTGGGTGAAATTCGCATTCGAGTGGCGGCTGCCGGGCTCAATCGTGCCGATCTGTTGCAGCGTGCCGGGCTCTACCCGCCACCGCCTGGTGCCAGCTCGGTGCTGGGCCTGGAGTGCGCCGGTGTCGTCAGTGAAGTGGGCGCCGGTTCCGACTGGCAGGTGGGCGATAGGGTCTGCGCGCTGTTGGCCGGTGGCGGCATGGCCGAGGAGGTGGTGGTGGATGCCCGCCATGCCTTGCCGGTGCCCGAAGGCATGACGCTGCAGGAAGCGGCCGCGCTGCCTGAGGTGTACGCCACCGCCTGGCTCAATCTGTTTCAGCTGGCGGGCTTGAAGCCCGGGCAGAAGGTGCTGTTGCATGCCGGGGCCAGTGGTGTCGGCTCGGCGGCCATCCAGCTGTGCCGGGCCTTTGGCAGCCCGTGCTGGGTCAGTGTCGGTTCCGCCGAGCGGCTGGCCTACTGCGAAGCCCTGGGCGCCCAGGGTGGCGTACTGCGTGGCGACGAACAGCTGCAGGCCTTGCGCGATTTCGGCCCCTTCGATGTGATTCTCGACCCGGTGGGCGGCAGCTACGCCGCGCTCAACCTGCAGCTGCTGGCCCAGGACGGGCGCTGGGTGAATATAGGTTTGCTCGGTGGGCGCCAGGCGGAACTGGACCTGGCCTTGCTGCTGGGCAAGCGCATTCAGCTGATCGGCTCGACCCTGCGCAACCGTGATGAGCAGTTCAAGGCCGACCTGCTGCATGACCTGCGGCAGTTCGTCTGGCCGCTGTTTGCCGAAGGGCGGCTCAAGCCGCAATTGCAGCGCAGTTACCCCATCAGCGATGCCGAGGCGGCCTTTGCCGAACTGGCGGGCAACCAGGTCAATGGCAAGCTGGTGCTGGTGATAGACCCGAGCCTGGGATAAAACCAAGCTTCAATAGGCTCGATCAATCGAAACCATGGCGGCAATCAATAAGCTTTCTGCGCCGAAGTGGCTAAGATGCGCCCTGTAGATTTTCCAACCCTCACAAGGAATCAGCGATGTCCCTTATCAACACCCAGGTTCAACCGTTCAAGGCCAATGCGTTCCACAACGGCAAGTTTATCGAAGTCACCGAGCAGTCCCTGAAGGGCCAGTGGTCGGTGCTGATCTTTATGCCGGCAGCCTTCACCTTCAACTGCCCGACCGAGATCGAAGACGCGGCCAACAACTACGCGGCCTTCCGTGAAGCCGGCACCGAGGTGTACATCGTCACCACCGACACCCATTTCTCGCACAAGGTCTGGCACGAAACTTCGCCTGCTGTAGGCAAGGCCCAGTTCCCGCTGGTGGGCGATCCGACCCACGCCCTGACCCGCGCGTTCGGCGTGCATATCGAGGAAGAAGGCCTGGCACTGCGCGGCACCTTCCTGATCAACCCGGAAGGCGTGATCAAGACCGTGGAAATCCACTCCAACGAAATCGCCCGTGACGTATCGGAAACCCTGCGCAAGCTCAAAGCTGCCCAGTACACCGCCGCTCACCCGGGTGAAGTGTGCCCAGCCAAGTGGAAGGAAGGCGAGAAGACCCTGGCTCCTTCTCTGGATCTGGTCGGCAAAATCTAAAAAGTGGTTGTAGAGCTGCTGCGCTAGGCATTGCAGCGTTGAAGTCAGGTTCGGACTTGTCATGTACAAAAGTACACTCCGCATCCTCGCCTGACTTACTCGCTCGCGCTCGCCCTTCGGGCCAGCCTTTGGCTGTTACTCCCGCTGGTCGTTGCGCCTTGCACTGCCGTCGCTCGCGACGCTCTTCATTCCATTTTTCGCCTGTAGGAGCCTTACCAGGCTCTTAACGGTGCCCGATGCCCGGGCGCGATCCGTCCGGGCATTTTATTGCCCAAAATTCTTGTCATTGAGGACATTTTGTTATGTTGGACGCCACTCTTAAGACCCAGTTGAAGGCCTACCTCGAGAAGGTCACCCAGCCGTTCGAGATCGTCGCGACCCTCGATGACAGCGACAAATCCCGCGAACTCAGTGCCCTGTTGCACGACATCGTCAGCCTGACTGACAAGATCAGCCTGCGTGAAGACGGCGGCGATAGCCGCGTGCCGTCCTTCTCGCTCAATCGCTCGGGGGCGGATATCGGCGTGCGGTTTGCCGGCATTCCCATGGGCCATGAATTCACCTCCCTGGTGTTGGCGCTGCTGCAGGTCGGCGGTCATCCCTCCAAGCTTGAGGCCGACCTGATCGAACAGGTCAAAGGCGTCGAAGGCCAGTTCAGCTTCGAAACCTACTTTTCGCTGTCCTGCCAGAACTGCCCGGACGTGGTCCAGGCGCTGAACCTGATGGCGGTGCTCAATCCCAATATCCGCCACGTGGCCATCGACGGTGCGCTGTTCCAGGCCGAAGTCGAGGCGCGGCAGATTATGTCGGTGCCGAGCATCTACCTGAATGGCGAACTGTTCGGCCAGGGCCGCATGGGCGTGGAAGAGATCCTCGCCAAGATCGACACCGGCGCCGCCAGCCGCGATGCCCAGAAGCTCAAGGCCAAGGCCGCCTTCGATGTGTTGGTGGTCGGCGGTGGCCCGGCTGGCGCGGCGGCGGCTATCTATGCTGCGCGCAAGGGTATCCGTACCGGCGTTGCCGCCGAGCGTTTCGGCGGTCAGGTGCTCGATACCATGGCTATCGAGAACTTTATCTCGGTACAGGAAACCGAAGGGCCGAAGCTGGCCCGCGCCCTGGAAGAGCACGTCAAGCAGTACGAAGTCGACATCATGAACCTGCAGCGCGCCACGGCCCTGATCCCGGCCCAGGGTGAGGGCGGCCTGCATGAAGTGCAGTTCGAAAGCGGCGCATCGCTCAAAGCCAAGACTCTGATCCTCGCCACCGGCGCGCGCTGGAGGGAGATGAACGTGCCTGGTGAGCAGGAATACCGCGGCAAGGGCGTGGCCTACTGCCCGCACTGCGACGGCCCGCTGTTCAAGGGCAAGCGGGTGGCAGTGATCGGCGGCGGCAACTCCGGCGTGGAAGCGGCCATCGATCTGGCCGGCATAGTCGCCCATGTCACCCTGATCGAGTTCGACAGCCAGTTGCGCGCCGATGCGGTGCTGCAGAAGAAGCTGGCCAGTCTGGCCAATGTGACAGTCATCAAGAGCGCGCTGACCACTGAGGTTCAAGGCGATGGGCAGAAGGTCAATGCCCTGGTCTACAAGGACCGCAACACCGAGGAGCTGCACAGCATCGCGCTGGAAGGCATCTTCGTGCAGATCGGCCTGCTGCCCAACAGCGACTGGCTCAAGGGCGTGATCGAGTTGTCGCCGCGGGGCGAGATCATCGTCGATGCCAAAGGCGGCACCAATGTGCCGGGCATCTTCGCCGCTGGCGACGTTACCACTGTGCCCTACAAGCAGATCGTCATCGCCGTAGGCGAGGGGGCCAAGGCCTCGCTTAGCGCCTTCGATCACCTGATCCGCAGCTAATAAGCGACAAGCTCTGCGTTGCAACCAGGCGGACAACCCTCAGGGGTTGTCCGCTTTTTTGTGTCCGTAGCTTTTTCCGGCTGCAGGTTATGGGCTTTTGTCTTGTTAGATTATGACTGCAATATAAATTTTATATTATGCTCGTAATCTAAATGCGCGCAGTATGGCTGCAGCCCAAGCCAACCTCAGCTGAACCCAGGAGACACCCCATGAGCACGCAAAACGACAAAGGCACCGCACTGATCACCGGCGCTTCCTCAGGCATTGGTGCCACCTATGCCGAACGCCTGGCCCGCCGCGGTTACGACCTGCTGCTGGTGGCCCGCGATCTGCCGCGACTTGAGGCTTTGGCTGGGCGCCTCAGCCAGGAATACGGGGTGAGGGTCGAGGTGCTCAAGGCCGATCTGACCGACAAGGCCGACCTGCTTGCACTGGAGCAACGCCTGCGTAGCGACGCCGGCATCGGCCTGCTGGTCAACAATGCCGGCATGGCCATGAATGGCAGCCTCGCCGACGCCGACCTGGATACCGCCGAGCGCCTGATTCTGCTCAATGTCGTGGCGCTGACCCGGCTGTCTGCTGCGGCTGCCGCCAACTTCGGCGCGGCGGGGCGCGGGGCGATCATCAATCTCGCCTCGGTTGTAGCCTTGGCGCCGGAGATGTTCAACGCCGTCTACAGCGCCAGCAAGGCTTATGTGCTGAGCCTGAGCCAGACCCTGCACGGCGAAGTCGGCAAGCTCGGTGTGCGGGTGCAGGCGGTATTGCCCGGCATCACCCGCACCGAGATCTGGGAGCGCAGCGGTATGGATGAATCGGCGTTGCCGCCGAGCATGATCATGGAGGTCGGCGAGATGGTCGATGCCGCCCTGGCCGGCTTCGATCAGGGTGAACTGGTGACTATCCCCTCATTGCCGGACGCCGCCGACTGGGCCGGACTGGTCAGCGCCCGGGCCAAGCTGGGGCCGAATCTGTCCCACAGCAGTGCGGCGGCGCGTTACAAGTAAACTCTGGCGGCGGAGCAGCAACGCCCTCGGCAGTGCCGGGGGCGTTTGCATTGCGCGGTTTCAGTTTTGCGGCGGGGTGCCGGCCTGCTCGATCAGCAGCTCGCGCGCGCTGTTTAGCAGGTGCTCGGCCAGTTCGGGATCGCTGACGCTGCGCGCCAGCAGCAAGGCGCCAACCATGGCCGAGAGCACCAGCACGCTTTGCCGGGCGGCGTCTGCGCCGGGCAAGCCGGCTTCGATCATGGCCAGGCGATTGTTCACCACCTCGTCGGTGATGGGGCTGGGCTGGCCACGCTGGCCCAGTTCGGCGCACATGGTCGGCAACGGGCAGCCGGCACCCGGGTTGCTGCGGTGGGCGGCGGACAGGTAGCTGCTAATCAGGCCCGCCAGCGGCTGCGGCCCTGCCTGGATTTCGCCGGTAACCAGGTCCAGCTGCTGCGCCGCCTGGCGCAGGGCGGTCTCGACCAACTCATCCTTGGACTTGAAGTGCGCATAGAAGCCGCCGTGGGTCAGCCCCAGGGTTTTCATCAGCGGTTGCAGGCCGGTGGCCCCCACACCGTCGCGGCGAAACAGGCGCGCCGCCTCATCGATGATACGTTGGTGGGTCTGGGCTTTATGCTCTTCGGAATAGCGCATGGAGGTTCCTGGGGGGTTACCTGGCTTCAGATGCTGATCGTCATCTTACACCCAGAGTCGTTCAGGATCAGTGTTTGGATTCGCGCCGAATCGGGCTTGGTCAGCCGCGCCTCGGGCATTCGCCCGCCTGGCTGCGCGATCAGTGGTCGTGCGCGGCTAGATAAAATTATAGACGTAATATAAATATTCATATTATGGTTGAAATATAAAAGATCGATGCCTTCAGCCACGCTTGTCGAACACAGGAAACGCACCATGCAGACCTTCCCATCGCCGTCGCGCAGCTTGCTGTTGATCCTTATGGCCCTGACCGCGCTGGGGGAAATCTCCACCCAGCTGATCATCCCCAGCCTGGGCGCCATCGAGCTGGTTCTCGCGGCTCGCCCGGGCAGCAGCCTGCTGGCGTTGTCGGCCTTTGTCGCCGCCTTTGGCCTGGGCCAGTTGTGGCTGGGGCCGCTGTCTGATCGCATTGGCCGGCGCCCGGTATTGCTCGCCGGCTTGGCCCTGTATCTGCTGGCCACGCTGTGGATGCTGGCGGCCAGCAGCATGGATGAATTTATCGCCGCCCGGGTGCTGCAAGGCCTGGGCGCTTGCGCCGCGCTGGTGTTGGCGCGCGCCATAGTGCGCGATGTGTGGCAGGCGCAAGCGGGGCCGGCGCTGGCCTTGACGGTGATCGGCATGCTTTGCGCCATAGCCCTGTCGCCGATGATAGGCGGGGTGCTGATGCTCTATGGCGGCTGGCGGGCACCGATTCTGCTGGCGCTGCTGGTTGGCATCGGCGCCGTATTGGCGGTGCTGAGCCTGTACCGCGAAAGCAATCAGCAGCTTGATCCCCGGGCCGGGCAGTTGAAGACCTTGGCGAACAACTATGTGGATCTGCTCAAGGCCCGCTCATTGCGCGCCTTCGCCCTGACCCTGGCCTGCACCTACGGGGCGATGTTCGCGGTAATCGCCGGTTCTTCGGCCGTGTATATCGACCTGCTTGGCTTGAGCCCTGCGCAGTACGGCATCACCTTCGGCGCGATAGTTTCCGGGCTGATCGCCGGCGCCTGGTTTACCCAGCGTTGGATCATGCGCCTGGGCGCGGAGAAGCTAGTGGGCATCGGGGTTGGCCTGGTCGCCACGGGCGCGCTGCTCACCGTGCTGGTGTATCAATACATTGGTTTGTCTGTGCTGGGCCTGTCCTTGCCGCAGGTGCTGGTGACCCTGGGCGGCGGCATGTTGCTACCGGCAGCGGTGGCCGGGGCGGTGATCCCCAATGCCCAGCGCGCTGGCCTGGCTGCGGGTTTTATGGGCTTTGCACAGATGGCCGGGGCGACCTGCAGTGGGCTGTTGTTGAACCTGCTGCAGGATGGCACGGCCTGGCCTATGGTCATTCTGCACGGGCTGTTCGCCGGGGTGGCGTTCGCCGCCTTTCACCTGCTGCGCCAGCGGCCGTTGGCGAGCAGGGTCTTGGCCAACCCCAAGCTTCCATAAACCTGCAGGAGTGCTTCGATGAGCAGCTATGACGTGGTGATAATCGGCGCTGGACCGGGAGGCTACAACGCTGCGATTCGCGCCGGCCAACTGGGCCTGAAGGTGGCCTGTATCGAGGGTCGCGAGACCCTCGGCGGTACCTGCCTGAATGTCGGCTGCATGCCGTCCAAGGCCTTGCTGCATGCCTCGGAACTCTATGAGGCGGCGACCAGTGGCGAGCTCGACAACCTCGGCATCGAGGTCAAGCCGAGGCTCAACCTGGCGCAGATGATGAAGCAGAAGGAGGAAAGCGTGACGGCCCTGACCAAGGGCATCGAATTTCTGTTTCGCAAGAACAAGGTCGAGTGGATCAAGGGCTGGGGCCGTCTGAACGGTCCGGGCAAGGTAACGGTAAGCCTGGCCGATGGCAGCTCGCGTGAGCTGCAGGCCAAGAATATCGTCATAGCCACGGGCTCCGAACCCACGCCGCTGCCGGGCGTGACCATCGACAACCAGCGCATCCTCGATTCCACCGGGGCACTGGCGCTGCCCGAGGTGCCCAAGCATCTGGTGGTGATAGGCGCCGGGGTGATCGGCCTGGAACTGGGCTCCGTGTGGCGGCGCTTGGGCAGCCAGGTGACGGTGGTGGAGTATCTGGATCGCATCTGCCCGGGCCTGGATAACGAAACCGCCAAGACCCTGCAGCGCACCCTGAGCAAGCAAGGCATGGCCTTCAAGCTCGGCACCAAGGTCAGCGCGGCGTCCACCACGGGCAACGGCGTAACCCTGCAACTGCAGCCCGCCGCCGGTGGCGCCATGGAGCAGTTGCAGGCCGACTATGTGCTGGTCGCCATAGGCCGCCGGCCCTATACCGCTGGCTTAGGCCTGGAAACCGTGGGCCTCGCCACCGACAAGCGCGGCATGCTGGAGAACCAACAGCAGCGCAGCAGCGTGCCCGGTATCTGGATTATCGGCGATGTCACCTCCGGACCCATGCTGGCGCACAAGGCCGAGGATGAGGCCATCGTCTGTATCGAGCGCATCGCCGGGCATGCCGCCGAGGTCAATTACGCCGCGATTCCCGGGGTGATCTACACCAAGCCTGAGGTCGCCACCGTGGGCCAGACCGAGGAGCAGCTCAAGGCGGCGGGGCGCGCCTACAAGGTCGGCAAATTTCCCTTTAGCGCCAATAGCCGGGCGAAGATCAACCACGAGGGTGAGGGCTTCGTCAAAGTGCTGGCCGACGAGCGCACCGACCAGATTCTCGGCGTGCATATCATCGGCCCCAGCGCCGGCGAGCTGATCGGCGAATACTGCGTGGCCCTGGAATTCAGCGCCTCGGCCGAAGATATCGCGCTGATCTGCCATCCCCATCCGACCCGTTCGGAAGCCTTGCGGCAGGCGGCGATGGATGTGCATGGCTGGGCCATGCAAGCTTAGGAGCCGAAGCGCTGCAGCTGCATCTCCTGCAGCCGGCTCAGGGTGCGGCGAAAGGCGAAGCTTAGATAACCCTCGGTATAGAGTTCGGCCAAGGGCACCTGGGCTTCGATATACAGCGGCACCCGACGGTCGTAGCACTCATCCACCAGGGCGATAAAGCGCCGCACGCTGTCGTCCTTGATCGACAGCGCCGGCAGCTGGCGATCGCCGGCCTGCACCCGCTCCACGCCATCTTCGGTGCCGCGGGCGATCTTCGCCTCGCGCTGCGGGCTGCTCAGGTTGGGCACCTGGCTCAGCACAATGGCGCTGAAACGGTCGCACAGCTCGATAAAGTCCATGGCCGCCAGGGGCTGCTCGCACAGGTCGGCAAAGCGGCACCAGAGCGTTGTGGCGCCATGGCGGATCACTTCGATCTGACGGTGGCCCAGTTGCAAGGGCTGCTCGCTGCTGGCCTGGCCCGCATTGAGTTGGCTGAAGACGCCCGCGAGCACAGCAGGCGTTGCCTCGTTGGCGAGCCAATAGCGGCTGTGGACGGCGCCCGGATGCAGGCGGTGATCGACGCCGCCGTCGATATCCACCACCTGCATATGCCGTTGCAGGGCGGCGATGGCCGGCAGAAAGCGCTCGCGGTTAAAGCCCTCGGCATACAGCTGCTCGGGCGGCTGGTTGGAGGTGGCGACCAGCACCACGCCCTGTTCGAACATCAGCTGGAACAGGCCCCCGAGAGTGATCGCATCGCCAATATCGCTGACGAACAGCTCGTCGAAACACAGCACCCGCACCTCCGTGCTCAGCTCGCGGGCCAGGGCCCGCAGCGGGTCGGCGGTGCCGGTCAGCTGGAACAGGCGGATATGCACCCAGCGCATAAAGTGATGAAAGTGCTGACGCCGCGCCGGCACGCGCAGGCTCCGGTAGAAGCTGTCCATCAGCCAGGTCTTGCCGCGCCCCACCGGCCCCCAGAGATAGACGCCTTGCTGGGTTTGAGCCTGGTCTGGCTGGTGCAAGGCCCGGTGGCAGCTTTGCAGCACCTGGGCCGCTTGCCACTGCGCGGGATCGGATTGGAAACCGTCGCGGTCGATGGCCTGCTGGTAGGCGGCCAGGGGCGAGCTGCAATCCATCAGCGCGCCTCGATACGCTTGCGCATAAAGGCCGAACTGGCCGGGCACAGGCTGGAAAATTCCGCGGTTTGCCCAATCGTCGCCGGCGCCTCGGCTCTGGCGCAATGGGCGTAGCCCAGCTGTTGGAAGAAGGCCTGCGCGGTGGTGGTCAGCAGGTAGATTTCCTTTACGCCTTGCTCGCCGGCATAGATCTCGGCCTGGGCTACCAGCGCGGTGCCATGGCCTTGGCCACGGGCGCCTGCGGCCACCACCAGGGACCTGAGCAGCGCCACCTCGCCATACAGCTCCAGGCCGACCACGGCGTTGGGCGAGTCCGTGGGCCCGCAGGCGATAAAGTGCTCGAAGTGTTCGGCCCGCAAATCTGCAGTCGGCAGCTCGGCGGCGGTGAGCAGAGCCTTTACCGCGGTGGCAGAGGGGCGCAGGTGGAAATCCATGGGGCACCATTGGTGAGTTTGCGTCTGCCCGCACGCTAGGGATTTTTCTTCTGGGCGTCCAGCAAAAGACCCAGCGAACTGGGTCTGCAAGCTCGGTGCAGCAGGCTGCCTAGCGCCAGCTAAGGATCGGCCAGCCGGCCTGCTCGGCATGCTCGCGCAGGGTCGGGTCGGGGTTGACCACATGGGGCTTGTCGACCAGTTGCAGCAGCGGCAGGTCGTTGCGCGAGTCGGAGTAGAAGTAGGCGCCGTCCAGGCTTTCGCCCTGTTCTTCGAGCCAGGCCTTAAGGCGGGTGACCTTGCCTTCGCGGTAGGTCAGTACGCCGCAGGTCTGGCCGCTGTAGTGGCCGTGCTGCTGCTCCAGATCGATGGCCAGC
>DASUOY010000391.1:0-6780 GCA_036276395.1 Pseudomonas sp. | reverse complement strand
GTCCTTCAGGCATCACGAATCGTTGGCCGGAAATCGCTTTTTCCATCCTGCGTTGGTCGAACGAGATCTCGTCGTGTGAGGCCCCGGGTTTTGGTGATGAGAAATCAACAGCTTTCATATGCGGCCCCTCTGGGGCAAAAGTCCATGTCCGTATGACATCAGATCGACCGGGACTGTTCGATCTTTAACGACCGGGCAAACTCTCCGGTAGAGATCTGTATAGCTACTACACGATAACCACACAATAGCAGTACAAGCAGACTGTGGCAGAAATGCGATAGGCGGTGGTTTGGGCCGATGTCCAGCAACGCCTAAGCGGCTGGGTCGCGAAGGGCAAGGCTCACGTGCAGCTTCCGGCCTAGCCTCGCTCACGCCGGCAAGGAGGGGCTCTCGTTGCGTGCGCTCCTGTCCAGCGCCTTATAGACACCGTATAGATACGAAACCAACGCAAAAAGAAAAATGGCTTACCGCTTGCGCGGTAAGCCATTGATTTAGGTGGTGGGCCCACACGGACTCGAACCGTGGACCAAAGGATTATGAGTCCTCTGCTCTAACCAACTGAGCTATGGGCCCCAGAAGGCCGGCGGATTATACCGGTGCCTTTTCACTTGCGCCAACGGAATGGCGCGGTTCGAGGAAGTTTTGTGTGAAGGCGTCGGCGGGGATGGCGCGGCTGACGACATAGCCTTGGATCTGTTCGCAACCCTCGGCGGCGAGGAACAATTCCTGAGCTTTGGTTTCCACCCCTTCGGCGATCACGGTGAGCTGCATGCTGCGGCCCAGGGCGATGATGGCGCGGGTGATGGCGACGTCGTTGGGGTCGTTGGGCAGGCCGCGGACGAAGGATTGGTCAATTTTCAGGGTGTCCACCGGCAGGCGTTTGAGGTAGCTCAGCGAGGAGTAGCCGGTGCCGAAGTCATCGATGGCCAGCTGCACGCCAAGACTCTTCAGCTGGTGCAGCAGCTTCAGAGCTTCTTCGGCCTGGTTCATGATAAAGCTTTCGGTGATTTCCAGTTGCAGCAGGTTGGGTGCCAGGCCGTGTTGTTCGAGCAGGCTGGCAATGCGGGTGAGCAGGTTCGGCTGACGCAACTGGATGCCGGTCAGGTTGACGGATATCGGTCCGAAGGGCGCGTGTTGGCTTTGCCAGAGCTGCATCTGTTGGCAGGCCTGCTGCAGCACCCAGTCGCCCAGGGTGATGATCAGTCCGGTTTCTTCGGCCAAGGGAATAAAGCGGTCCGGTGGGATTTCGCCGAACAGCGGGTGGTGCCAGCGCAGCAAGGCTTCGGCACCAACCAGGCACTGGTTGTTCAGGCTGAGTTTGGGCTGGTAATAGAGCTGCAGTTCGTCGCGCTCCAGGGCGCGGCGCAGTTCGCGCTCCAGGGCCATGCGCTCGGTGGCCTGGAAGGTCAGGTCGCGGGTGTAGATTTCGACCCGGTTGCGCCCGCGGGCTTTGGAGCGGTACATGGCGGCGTCGGCATTCTTCACCAGAGTGGCGACGTCTTCGCCGTCTTCCGGGTAGCGGCTGATGCCGATGCTGGCGCTGATAAACAGATCCTGTTCGTCGACCTCAATGGGCTGGTTGAAGCATTCCAGCAGCTTGTGGGCGACCCGCTTGGCGTCATCTATGTGCTGCAGGCCGGGCAGCAGGATGATGAATTCATCACCACCCAGGCGGGCCACGGTGTCGATATCGCGCAAATGGGCCTTGAGACGGGCGGCGATGCTTTTTAGCAGTTGGTCGCCTATTGGGTGGCCGAGGCTGTCGTTGATGTGTTTGAAGCGGTCCAGGTCGATAAACAGAATGGCGCCGCAACGCTTTTCGCTCTGCGTATCTTCGAGTGCGGCGCGTAGCCTGGCTTCGAACAGCATGCGATTGGGCAGCCCGGTCAAGGGGTCATGGTGGGCCTGGTGGTCGAGCCTGGCCTGGGCGTGCTTGAGTGAGCTGATATCGGCGAAGACGCCGACGAAGTGGCTGATGTCGCCCTGGTTGTCGCGCACGGCGCTGATGGTCAGCCATTCGGGGTAGAGCTCGCCATTCTTGCGCTTGTTCCAGATTTCGCCCTGCCAGTGCCCGGAGGCCGTGAGGTTATGCCACATGGCGGCGTAGAAGGCGCTGTCGTGGTTGCCCGAGGCAAGCAGGCGCGGCGACTGGCCCAGGGCCTCGGCCTCGCTGTAGCCGGTGATCTGGCTAAAGGCGCGGTTGACGGCGGTGATGCGCTGCTCCAGGTTGGTGATCATCACGCCTTCGGCGGTGCTTTCGAAGACGGTGGCGGCCTGTTGCAGGCGCTCCTGCATCTGCACCCGTTCGGTAATGTCGCGGGCAATGCTCAGCAGACAGATCTCGTCGCCGATCGGCATGGGCTGCACCGACATTTCGCAGATGCGCAGCGCGCCATGCTTGGTGCGGATGGTGGCGCAGAAGTCCTGCACTGAGCCTTTCTCGCGTACTTCGGCAATCATCCGTGCGCGGTCTTCGGGGTTGGCCCAGATACCCAGCTCCAGGGTCGACTGCTCGGCAACCTCGCTGGCGTCGTAGCCGGTGATGCGGGTGAAGCCCTGGTTGATATCCAGCAGCTTGCCGTCGCTCAGGCGGGTGATCAGCAGGCCGTCAGGGGAGGCGTGGAAGGCTTTGGCAAATTTGGTTTCCGACAAGCGCAGGCGCTGTTGGGTGTCCTTGAGTTCGCTGATGTCGCGCACCACGACCACCAGGCTGGCGGCGTCGGCCAGGGCGATTTTCTGGGCTGAGATCAGGCCGACGAACTGGCTGCCGTCGCGGCGGCGGAAGGTGCCCTCGATATTGTGCACATTGCCTTCGCGCAGCTTTTGCAGGATGCGCGGGCCTATTCCGGGTTCCGTCCACAGGCCCAGTTCGGTGCTGGTGTGGCCGATGGCCTCGGCCGCGCTAAAGCCCAGTTGTTGCTCGAACGTGGCGTTAACGGCCGTCAGGTGGCCGTCATTGATATTGATCAGCACGATGATGTCGGGGCAGTTGTGGAACACCGAGGTGAACTTCTGCTCGGAGAGCGCCAGGGCCTGCTCGGTCTGCTTGGCTTCGGTGATATCGATCAGCAGGCCGTGCAGCTCCTGGCTCTGGTCGCGGCTGCTCAGGGTGGCGATATCGCGTACCCAGACGACCCGGCCATCGGCCGCGAGCAGGCGGAAATCCAGGCTGTGGTCGCATCCGGCGTGCATCTGTTCCTGGCAATAGGCGAGGGTTTTTTGCGCGTCATCAGGATGCAGCGTGCGCTGTAGGAAGCCGGGTTGCAGCCAGTTCTGGATGGGGTAGCCGAGCAGTTTCTCCGCCTGGGGGGCTACATAGGTAAAGCAAAAGTCGTTCTGGCGCATTTGCCAGGCGACTGCGTTGAGCGTTTCCACCAGGCCGCGGTAATGCTGCTCGCTGTTGCGCAGTTCTGCTTCGAGCAGGCTGCGGCTGTGCATTTCGCTGCGCAGGCGGCGGTTGATCCGCAGGATGCTGGCGATGATCAGCAGGGCGACCAACAGGCCGGGCAGGCCGAACAGGATCAGGCTGCGCCAGAACGGTCTGCGGTCGACCAGGTCGCCGACCCAGTGCTCTTGCATGGCGGCCTTCTGCGCCGGGCTAAGCTCGGCGAACAGCTTGTCGAGAATGCCGATAAGTATGGCCTGCTGCTTGGGTGCGGCCATGGCCAGCTGGTAGCGGTAGGGTGTTTCGCCGCTGATCAGCAGCCCTTCGAGTTTGAGCTGGCGCAGGTTCCAGGCGCTCGATGCGAGGTCGCCGACCATGGCGTCCGCTTCACCGGTGGCCAGCGCCTGTAAAGCAGCGGCCACGCTGGGGCGCGGCCAGAGGCGCAGATCAGGATGTAGTCGACGCAACAGTTCGTGGGGGGCGTAGTCCTGCACCACGGCGACCTTGAGGTCTTTCAGTTCTTTGAGGTTGCGCGGTTGCGGCCCTTGCTCATGACTCAGGATCACGATGGGGAAATCGAGGTAGGGGCGGGTGAAGCTCAGGTACTGCTGGCGTTCCGGGGTCGACATGACGCCGGGTAGCAGATCCAGCTGGCCGGCCTTGGCCTGGGCCATGACCTCGCTCCAGCTGCTGGCGGGGGCCGGGCGCAGCTTGATGTTCAGGCGTTGCTCGATCAGCTCGGCATAGTCGGCGGAAAGGCCTTGGTGGCGGCCTTGTGCGTCGCGGAACTCGAAGGGCGGCCAGGCGTCATCGATGCCCAGGCGCAGTTCGGGGTTGGCGGCGAGCCAGGCGTGTTCTTCAGGCGTTAGATCCAAGCTGGCTGCGGGCGCAGACCAGATAGCCAGACACAACAAGAGAGTGGCCGAAACTCGCTGCATGGGCGGGCTCGTTTAGGAGGGCGACAGCCTGCAGTGTAGACCTCGGCGTGAGGGCGGGGTAGCGCGCAGATAGCAAAACCCCCGGTTTTGGCCGGGGGTTCTGGGCTTACTCGTCGAGGAAGGAGCGCAGGTGCTCGCTTCTCGTCGGATGGCGCAGCTTGCGCAGCGCCTTGGCTTCGATCTGACGAATCCGCTCGCGGGTCACATCGAACTGCTTACCGACTTCCTCAAGGGTGTGGTCGGTATTCATGTCGATGCCGAAACGCATGCGCAGCACCTTGGCTTCACGGGCAGTGAGGCCGGAGAGTACTTCGCGGGTGGCTTCCTTGAGGCTTTCCACGGTCGCCACGTCGATCGGCGATTGCATGGTGCTGTCCTCGATAAAGTCGCCCAGGTGCGAATCTTCGTCGTCGCCGATCGGGGTTTCCATGGAGATCGGCTCTTTGGCGATCTTCAATACCTTACGGATCTTGTCCTCGGGCATTTCCATGCGCTCACCCAGCTCTTCCGGGGTCGGTTCGCGACCCATCTCCTGCAGCATCTGCCGGGAGATGCGGTTGAGCTTGTTGATCGTCTCGATCATGTGCACCGGGATACGGATGGTGCGCGCCTGGTCGGCGATCGAACGTGTGATCGCCTGGCGAATCCACCACGTTGCGTACGTCGAGAATTTGTAGCCGCGGCGGTATTCGAACTTGTCGACCGCCTTCATCAGGCCGATGTTGCCTTCCTGGATCAGGTCCAGGAACTGCAGGCCGCGGTTCGTGTACTTCTTGGCGATGGAGATCACCAGGCGCAGGTTCGCCTCGACCATCTCCTTCTTGGCGCGCCGCGCCTTCGCTTCGCCGACCGCCACTTCGCGGTTGATTTCCTTCACTTCCGCGATCGACAGGTGCACGCGCTCTTCCAGCGACATCAGCTTCTTCTGCTGCCGCTCGATTTCCTCGCGCAGGCGATGCAGCGCCGCCGAGTGCTTGCGCTTGGCGCGAATGTGCTTGTCCAGCCAGCGCGTGTTGGTCTCGTTTTTCGGGAACGTCTGGATGAAGTCCTTGCGCGGCATGCCGGCGTCGCGCACGCAGATGATCATGATCTGCTTCTCGAGGTTACGGACCTCGGCGACGTTGTCGCGCAGCTGCTGAATCAGCGCGTCGAACATCTTCGGCGACAGCTTCAGCTCCATGAACTCGCCGGCCAGCTTCTTGCGCAGCTTCTGCGTCTTCGGGTCCTTGAGGCCCTTCTCGAGCAGCGCCTTGAGCGTCTGCTGGTGGAGCTTGGCGATCGAGACGAAGCGGCGCGCCGCTTCCTCCGGATCCGGACCGGTCTCGAGCACTTCCTCTTCTTCGGAATTCGCCTCGCCCTCTTCGTCTTCCTCGGTTTCGGCGGCCGGCGCGGCGGCCGCGGCAGCAGCAGCGAGCTTCGGATTGACGGGCGCGGCGATCTCATCCGGCGCGTTCGGATCGATGAAGCCGACGATGATGTCGACCAGCCGGCCCTGGCCGGCCTTGACCTGCTCGTACTGACGCAGCATGAACTCGTACGTCATCGGGTAGCTCGACAGCGCCGTGCGCACGGCGTCGAGACCTTCCTCGATGCGCTTGGCGATGCGGATTTCGCCCTCGCGCGTCAGCAGCTCGACCGTGCCCATCTCGCGCATGTACATGCGCACCGGATCGGTGGTGCGACCGAACTCGGCGTCGACCGTGGCGAGCGCGGCGGCGGCTTCTTCGGCGGCTTCTTCGTCGGCGACGACCGGTTCGGTGAGCAGGAGCGTTTCGGACTCCGGGGGCTTCTCGTAAACCGGGATGCCCATGTCGTTAATCATGTTGACGATATCTTCGATCTGCTCCGGATCGACGATTTCGCTGGGCAGGTGATCGTTGACCTCGACGTAAGTCAGGAACCCCTGTTCCTTGCCACGGGCGATCAGCAGCTTCAGCTGCGATTGACGCTCGTCGGCAATCTGTGCCGGTTCCTTCTTTGCTGCCAAAGTCTTGCTCAAGATAGAGGCCCTCTGAATACGTCGGTCTCACCCTGGGGGTGGGCGCGGGCTTAAAAAGACCGCGCAGTGTACTTGGATCGCTCTGCGGACGCTAGGTTCTGCCCGGGGGTGGGGAGGATCGGCCCGCGCCCGGGGGGTCGATATCCGCCTCGGGGCCGCCGGCCTGCCCGTCTTGCTTATGTCGCCTCAGCAGCTCGTCGTAACGGCGCTGGCTTTCCTCCTCCTTGAGCAATCGCTCAAGGGCGCCCAACAGTTCCTGGGCTGCTGCGGCCTCATCCGCGATGTACGACTCCATGGCGGCGAGCTTTTCGAGGTGCTCAACATCGGGGCGGCCGCGCCAGCGTTCAAGCAAAACCGCGGTCTTGTCGCAGGGCTGATCATGCAATTCCTCTACGAGCCGCACGATCAGGGAGATTCCGGGGCGTTGCAGTGACGCCAGAGCCGACAAGTCGCGGACC
>DASUOY010000390.1:0-2925 GCA_036276395.1 Pseudomonas sp. | reverse complement strand
ACACATAGATCAGCGGCCCGTCATTGTTCTTCCCGAACGTCGGCACCTCGTACGGCTTCTCCTGGCGCACGCAGCCCTCGAGATACTGGAAGCGCTTCGGATCGAGCGGGTGTTTGCGGGTGAACTTCACCGGCTCGGGATAGAGCAGCAGGTTCATCCAGGGCGACTCCTCGAAGAAGGTGCCCAGCGGGTACGGCCGCTCGCCACACTCGGCGAGGAACTGGTTGAAGTCGGCGTGGATCGGCGCGATCACTTCCTCGAACTTGGCGCGAAAACGCGCATGCCCGGCCTTGTCGTCGATGCTCATGCCCGACAGGTACGGCGGGATATCCGGATCTTCGACCTCGTTTTCCGAGCAGGAGATGATGCGCACCCAGGGCTTGCCGTACTGCTTGATGGCCGGGAAGAGGATGACGTTGTCGACGCAGATCATGTCCGGTTTGATGCGGTCGAGGATCTCCGGCAAACCCTTCTGCGCCCATTTGCTGGTCTCGACTATGGCGGCCCAGCACTCCTTCACATAGTTGTCGAGTTGGTCGATAGGCTCCTTGCCGAAGTTGGGGATATGGCCGTTGATAAAGTCGCTCCAGTAGCGCGCCATCTCCTCCGCCGGCATCGGCTCGGACATGTTCACGTAGTGCTCTTCGAAGCCGTAGGCCGAGTAGACCCCGGTCATCCCCGGGTCGGTGAGGAACACCGCCTTGTGCCCCAGCGCCTCGCAGGCCTGGGCGATGCCGACGGAATTGAGCGCCGGGCCGTAGGCGGCCTCGGGGAAGAAGGCGATGACTTTGCGTTCACTCATGATCTGGACTCCCGATGTTCTTGTTGTTCGTTTGTTCTGTTGTTCTGTTGTGGCTTAGCCGGCCAGCACACGCGCGTGCTGGGCATTCCAGCCCAGGCGGATCGGCATGCCGGTGGTGAAGGTGGTGAATTCGTGCTGCGAGGACGGCACCCGTACGATCAGCGGCTTGCTGGAGACCGGCGTATGCACGTGCAGGTTGGTGTCCAGGCCGTGGTAGGCGACCTCGACCACCCGGCCGTCGACCTCGTTGTCGCAGCGCGGCGACTCGCCGCCGAGCACCTGCAGGCGCTCCGGGCGCAGGGCCAGGGCGACGTTGCCGCTGATGATTTGCGCGGTCGGCTCGATCTTCAGGCAGCGCCCGCCGGCATCGACCTGGTCATTGCCGATACGCTGGCCTTCGATCAGGTTGCTGACGCCGATAAAGTCGGCGACGAAGCGGTTGCGCGGGTTCTCATAGATATCGTTGGGGCTGCCGCACTGGCTGACCTCACCGTCCTTGAGCACGGCCATGCGATCGGCCATGACCAGCGCCTCCTCCTGGTCGTGGGTGACGACGATAAAGGTGATGCCGCTCTCGTGCTGCAGACGCTTGAGTTCCAGCTGCATCTTGCCGCGCAGCTTCTTGTCCAGCGCGCCCAGCGGTTCGTCCAGCAGCAGCACCCGCGGCCGCTTGATCAGCGCCCGGGCCAGGGCCACGCGCTGGCGCTGGCCACCGGACAGCTGGTCCGGCCGGCGCCGGGCGAAGTCGCGCAGCTGCGCGGTTTCCAGCATGGCGTCGACGCGCTGGGCGATCTCGCCCTTGGGCAGGCGCTCCATCTCCAGGCCGTAGGCGATGTTGTCGCGTACATTCATGTTGGGGAACAGCGCGTAGGACTGGAACATCAGGTTGAGCGGGCGCTGGTTGGCCGGCATCGGCGAGATGTCGCGGCCATCCAGGTAGATGCTCCCAGATGTCGGCGTCTCGAAGCCGGCGAGCATGCGCAGCAAGGTGCTCTTGCCGCAACCGGAGGGGCCGAGCAAGGCGAAGAACTCGTTCTCGCGGATGCTCAAGCTGACGTCTTTCACGGCCATACCCTGACCGTAGGACTTGCTGATCTTGTCCAGGACCAGCACCGGGGCGTTGTTAGTCTTCATTCTTGCTGTGCACCTTGTTGAGCCGCTGGGAAGCGAACAGCGCGGTGAAGCTGACCAGCATCACCAGAGTCGCCAACGCGTTGATTTCGGGAGTGACGCCGAAGCGGATCATCGAGTAGACCTGCATCGGCAAGGTGGTCGAGGCGCTGCCCGAGCCTGAGTTGAAGAAGGCGATGATGAATTCGTCCACCGACAGGGTGAACGCCAGCAACCCGCCGGCCAGCACGCCGGGGAAGATGCTTGGCAACAGCACCCGGCGCAGGGTGGTCGGCCAGCTGGCGCCCAGATCGATGGAGGCCTCGAGGATCGAGTAGTCGAAGTGCTTGAGACGGGTGCGCACCACCGCGCAGACGAAGGCGATGTTGAATACCACGTGACTCAAGATGATCGAGTGCAGGCCCAGGCTCATCTGCAGCAGGTTGAAGAAGCTCAGCAGGGCGATGGCCAGGACGATGTCGGGAATGATCATCGGCGCCATCAGCAGGGTGTCGGCCAGGTTGCTCGCCTTCGCCGCGTTGCCGCTGGCGTGGCTGCGCATCTCCACGCCCAGCGCCAGCAGGGTGCCGAGCACGCAGGCCAGGCTGGTGGAGACCAGCGCGACTATCAGGGTGTTGAGCGCCGCATGCTGGATCGCCTGGTTGGCGAACAGCGCGCCGTACCACTTGAGCGACGCCCCGCCCCAGGAGGTGGGCAGGCCGCTGGCGTTGAACGACAGCAGGATCAGCACCAGGATAGGTACATAAAGAAAGGCGTACACCAGCCACAGGTGGCTGCCCAGCAGCAGACCGGATGGGTTACGCATGGCGAGCCCCCTGAGCGCGGCGCGCCAGCATGGCCTGGATAAACAGCAGCAACAGCAGCATGATGGCGATCAGGAAGAAGCTCAGTGCCGAGCCGAACGGCCAGTCGCGGGCGGTGAGGAACTGCGAATAGATCAGGTTGCCGACCATCAGCACCTGCTTGCCACCGAGCAGGTCGGCGGTGATGAA
>DASUOY010000389.1:0-7584 GCA_036276395.1 Pseudomonas sp. | reverse complement strand
GACATAGCCTGCGGCAATGGCCAGGCCAGCCGGCCACTGCGCCAGCATTTCGCCCAGGTACTGGCCTGCGACGCCAGCCTCGAACAACTGCGTGCGGGCGAAGATTGCCAGGCTATCATTCGGTTCGTCGCCAACGCCGAGACCCAGCCTCTGGCCAGTGCCAGCCTCGACCTGATAGTGGTGGCGCAGGCCTTGCACTGGTTCGCCAGCCCACAATTCTTCCGCGAGGTCACGCGCCTGCTCAAACCTCGCGGGCTGTTCTGCGCCTGGTGCTACAGCCTGATGCGCATCGATACGCCGCTGGACAGCCTGATCGACGAACTCTATTGGCATACCCTAGGCTCTTACTGGCCCCAGGGGCGCAGCAGTGTCGATGCGGGCTACCGTGATATAGCCAACCCTTTTACTCCACTCAACCCGCCGGCCTTTGCCATCGAGACCGACTGGCGACTCGACCAGCTGCTGGGCTATCTGCGCACCTGGTCGGCCGTACAACGCTACGAGCAGAGCCATGGCCACGACCCGGTACGGCAACTGGAAGCAAAACTGCAACAAGCCTGGGGTGATGCCAATCGGCCACGCTCCGTGCGCTGGCCGCTACACTTTCTGGCAGGCACTAGATAGCTATAACCACCAAGCTGCGCGGGGGCTTGATGTACGACGAGTTGCAGCACATGAAGAATCTCGGCAAAACCTCAGCCCAATGGCTGCACGCCGCTGGAATCCACAGCGCCAATGACCTGCGCCGGCTGGGAGCCGTCAGCGCTGACCGGGCAGTAAAAGCACGGGGTTTCCGAGTATCCAAGGTACTGCTGTACGCCATCGAGGGAGCACTGCTGGATGTGCACTGGAATGAGCTGCCGCCGGCCCACAAGGCCGAGTTGAACCTCAAGTTCAACGAAGGGGTGCGCCACAATAAGAGCTAGCTCACAACCTCCAGCGCCAGTGATTTACCGCAAGGGCGCCGCAGCCTATTGTTTTAGGGACGTTCGTGGGTTTTAGTATGCCCAGCCAGCTCAAGGATATTCGCTTATGTACTTACTCGGGGAGCAACCGGCTTACGCCGATCAGCTGATCAACCGACTGCAAAGCATCCCCACCCAGCTACTTGAGGGGCTCGCCCCCCTCGGCTCGCCCCTGCAATTGGAGCGGATCGAGGATCTGGCCGAAGTGCTGCCGGGCAATCAGCTGTTTATTATCGAAAATGGCCTGCTCCACGCACTGGTCGACGAACGCCCGCTGTTCTATCTGCAGGAAGGCGATCTGGTCGGCCTGCGCCAGGGTCTGGATATGCCCAGCTGCCGTTACAGCAGCGAAGAGCAGCTGAGCCTGATTCCCTATTCACGCAGCGAAGTGTTCAAACACATCTACGCCAGCGAGCAACGCCAGGAACTGTTTATCCAGTACCTGATCGGCCATACCGCCCTGCTCTCCGATGCCCTGGCGCGCCTGAAGCAGCCGGAAATCCGCCCCTCCACCGGTTTCCAGCACTTTGCCGCAGGCGAAGAACTGATCCACCAGGGCGATATCGCCGACAACGTCTTTATCATTATCGAGGGTCACGCCGAAGCCTATGTCGACGGGCACAAGGTTGGCGACGTGCAGAAAGACGAGATCTTCGGCGCCATGGCCGTATTTACCCGGGAGAAGCGCAGCGCCACGGTGCTGGCCAGCGAACCCTGCACCGTGATGGTGATTCCCAAGGAACAGTTTCTCAGCCTGATGCAGAGCAACCCGCGGATCGCTCACAGCCTGATCGAGAGCATGGCCAAGCGCATCGACCTGCTCAACAAGGAAGTCACCCAATTGCGCTTGCCCACCACAGCGCCCTGAGCCCTGCATAACCGAGCACAGGCCCGACCTAGCGTCGGGTTTGTTATTTATGCAGCGGGACACATGCAGCAAATGAAAATAGTTCGCAAATAGACTTGACGAAGAAATGAGAATTGTTATTATTTGCGCAACTGATCGCGAGATCAGCCGATAAGCTCAAGAGTCCACAGTCGGCCTCTTCAGATTATCTCCTCATCAGGCTAATCACGGTTATTGACCCGGCTCTTGCCGGGTCTTTTTTTGTGCCTACCATCCCTGGTAGCCACCCTTCGGGCCGTCGCTACGCGACGTCAAAAATTACTCCCGGTAATTTTTTTGTGCCTACCGTCCCTGGCAGCCCCCTTCTGGCCGTCGCTACGCGACGTTAGAAATTATCCCGGTAATTTTTTGTGCCTGCCCCCTGGTAGCTACCCTTCGGGCCATCGCTATGCGACGCCAAAAATTACTCCCGGTAATTTTTTGTACCCGCAAAAGCGCGGCACGGCTGCTCCAGCCCACTCAGCGCCTAAAACTGGCGCAATGATCCCGCTCAGGTTGCGCCGGGGTGAACCAGAGGTAATCGGCGGCCTGAACCTCGACGGGTGATCCCACCTCTGCCAGAAGCAACACCTGGGTGCCGCTAACGGCGCCGAGATCGGCCAGATGCAGCGGCACACCCAAATCGCTTCGCGCGTGGAAGGCGCCGGCGAGCAACAGGCTGGGCACAGGCGCGGCCAACAGGGCCTCGGCCATACGCCGATCACGCTGCTGCTGTACCGCGAGCATGGCCGGCAACTGGCTTGCAGGGAGCAAGTTGCAGTGCGACTGACGAATCTGCTCCAGCAACGCCTCGCGCACAGGCTCAGCAGTGGCGGCCTGCCCCTCCAACTGTGGCACCCGGGTATAGATCTGCATGATTTCGCCGCGATCCAGGTTGGCCGCCAGCAGCGGATAAGGCTGACGCAGGGCATGCTGCAGCAACGGCCCGTACAGGGACCAGGCCCAGCCCCGCTGCCAGGCCAGGGCGCTGAGCATGTCCGGCGGCGCTTGGCCAGCGCGAAGGGCTGCACGCACCTGATCGACGCGGGCCTGCTGATCGGGGTTAAGCATTTCCAGCAACAGGCTGCCCTGAGGCCGCTGCGCCGCCAGGGCGCGCAACAGCCAGAGCTGCAGCGCGTGGTGATCGGGGTTGTCATGCTGCTCGCCCACCAGCACCCGCGGCGCACTGGCCAAGCGCTCGACCAGTTGCGCCGGGGTCAGCACAGCCCCGCTGCGCAACTCGATGATCCGCCCCAGCTCGGCATGCGCCAAACCTTGCGGGCTCTGCCAGACGGGTAACGCGGGTAAGGGAGCCTGGCAGGCGCTTAGCAGCGCGAGCACCAGCAATAACGCCATACGCATACACAACACCTTAACGGGCAACGATTAAAGGATGCCCCCGCTCCGGATGCCGCTGCACCAGCACCTCCAGGCCAAATACCGCCTGTAGGGGTTCGGCCCGCAGCACCTGCTCGGGGCTACCCAGGGCATGGGGGCGCCCCTGGTCGAGTAACAGCAGACGGTCACAGTAACGCGCCGCCAGATTGAGATCGTGAAGGATCACCAGCACCGCCGCGCCCTGCAGAGCGAAAGCGCGGGTGGCCTGTAGCGTGGTGTGCTGATGCAGCGGGTCGAGCATCGAGGTCGGCTCATCGAGCAGCAATACCTGCCCCTCAGCACCCGGCCAGAGCTGCGCCAGCACCCGCGCCAGGTGCACGCGCTGGCGTTCGCCACCGGACAGCGCCAGATAACTGCGCCCGGCCAGATGCAGGGCATCGGCGGCCTGCAGCGCCTGCTCGATAATCTGCACATCGCGCACGCGGCCGCTGGCATGGGGCAGGCGGCCCATACCCACCACGTCCTCCACGCGAAAGGCAAAGTTCAGCGTCGAGCTCTGCGGCAGTACCGCCAGGCGTTGCGCGCGCTCGCTGCCCGGCCAGTCCTGCAAGCGCCGCTGATCCAGCCAGACCTCGCCATGGCTCGGCCGCAGCTCGCCGCACAGGGCGCCGAGCAAGGTGCTCTTACCGGCGCCGTTGGGGCCCAGCACGCCGAGCACTTCGCCTGGATGCAACTGCAGCTCGATGCCCGCCAACACCGTGCAAGGGCCGCGCTGTACCGCCAGATTTTCCGCGCGCAGCATCAGGCTCGCCCCCGCAGCAACAGATAGAGGAAGAACGGCGCGCCAATCAGCGCCGTGACAATACCAATCGGCAACTCGGCCGGCGCCAACAGCAGCCGCGCCGCCAGATCGGCCAGCAGCAACAGGCTGGCGCCAGCCAAGGCCGAGGCCGGCAACAGCACGCGGTGATCCGGGCCCACCAGCAGACGCACCAGATGGGGCACCACCAGGCCGATAAAACCTATCATCCCCGCCGCCGCCACGGCCGCGCCAACACCCAGGGCGGTGCAGAACACCAGCTCGGCCTTGACCCGCTCCACGGCGAAACCCAGGTGACGCGCCTCGGACTCGCCCAGCAGCAGGGCATTCAAGGCCCTGGCCCGGCGCGGCAACCACAGCGCCACCGCCGCGGTGACCAGCAGCAGCGGCCACAAACGGCTGTAACTGGCGCCATTGAGGCTGCCCAGGTTCCAGAACGTCAGGGTGCGCAAGGTGGCGTCATCGGCCAGGTAGGTAAACAGGCCGATGGCCGCTCCGGCCAGGGCGGTCAGCGCGATGCCGGCCAGCAGCATGGTCGCCACCTGGGTTTCACCGTCACGCCGGCCCAGGCGATAGACCAGCGCGGTCACCCCCAGGCCGCCGATAAAGGCGCACAGCGACAACAGGTAGGGCGCCAAGGCTTGCGGCAAACCGCCCAAGGCGGCGCCGCCGACAATCGCCACCGCCGCGCCCAGGGCCGCGCCGCTGGATACGCCGATCAGCCCCGGGTCGGCCAGCGGGTTGCGAAACAGCCCCTGCATCGCCACCCCGCACAGCGCCAGCACCGCGCCGACCAACAGGCCAAGCAGGGTGCGTGGCAGGCGGATCTGGCCGAGGATCAGCTCGGTCTGCTCCAGTCCAGCGCCGGCAAGCGGTAACCCGAGCAGGCGCAGCAGCGCCTGCAGGGTATCGGCCAGCGGCAGGCTGACCGGCCCCAAGGCCAGGGATAACCAGAGCGCGAGCACCAGCAGCAGGCCCAGGGCGACAAACAGTGAGCGCGGGCGAATAACAGAATTCATGGCGTGGGCGTGGCTTCGGCGATCTGGGGTTGGCTGGCAGGATAAAAGGCCGCGGACCAGGCCGCCAGCCCAACGCACAGACGGGACCAGCCGCCCGCCAGCATCCGCGACTAAGCAAAACGGCAACCACTGGTAGGGCCGCCCTTCCACTTGCGCGCCAGAACGGCATAATGCCGGCCCGCCGTGGAGGTCGCCAATGCTGCGTTTATGTGCACCGGATGAATTGGCCGAAGGCCAGAGCCGGGGTTTTGAGATTGCCGGAGAGAAACTGTTTGCCGTGCGCAAGGACGGCCAATGCCATGTCTACCGCAATCGCTGCCCGCACCGCGGCATCCCGCTGGAGTGGCTGCCCGACCAATTTCTCGATGCCAGCGCCAGCCTGATCCAGTGCGCCACCCACGGCGCGCTGTTTCTGATCGAATCCGGCGAATGCGTGGCCGGCCCCTGCGCCGGCCAGTCGTTGCAGATGCTGGCGAGCCGCGAAGATAGCCAAGGCCTCTGGGTCGATCTAAACGACGCCTAAGAACCCTAGAGCCCTGCAGCAGCCAAGCGCTGCGCATGCTCGACAAACAGCCTGACCGGCTCGGCGCCCTTGCCGACCAGGCCGAAGGTCTGATTGATGATGTCGAAGTGATCCAGCGGGTACTGATCGCCAATCACAGTGCCCAGGTGGGAGCTGTAGCGCCCGACCATGCCATCGCACTGCCCCGCCTCGCGCTGAAAGGTGCGGGCGAATAAACGGCAGGCGACATTCGGCCCATCGAAACGGTTGCCGCCCTTATTGGTGATACCCGGCTGGATGGTGCCGGACCAGGAGTAGTAGCGCACGCCGTTGACCTCGGCCGCACCCTCGCCGCCCCAGGTATCGGGCAGGCCCTGCGGGTACTGCGAATTGAAGACCGCCACCCCTTCGCTGCTCAGCGACTGCTGTGCCGCCGCCACATCCATCGGCAGTGGCGGGCCTTTATAACCGCGCTCCAGCCAGGCCATGCAACGGGCCACGCCACGCAGCAAGGCACTCAACAGGCGCTCGCGCAGGCTGCCATGGGGGGCTTTGCGCTTGAGAAAATCCGCCAGTTCCGAGCCATGGTTGGGCCCCGCCACCGAGGTGACCGAGGCCACCCACTCGGGCCTGAGCGCCGCGGCGTAGCGCGCGGTGAGTGCGCCCTGGCTATGGCCGATCAGGTGCACCTTGTCCGCGCCGGTTTGCTGCAGCACCTCGGCGATGCGCAGCAGCAGTTGCTCGCCGCGCACCTCGGTGCTGTGCACCGAAGAAACCAGCACCGGAAACACTGTCGCGCCGAGCCGGCGCAGCGCCGAGACGATGCCGTACCAGTAGGGGTAACCGAGCAGGCTGATAAAGCCGAGCAAGCCCGGCACCATGACCAGGGGGTAACGGGGTGCAGAGGAAGACGTCATAGCCAAGCATCCTTGTTGCAAAACTGCGCCCAATGCGCCCAAACAGAACCGGCAGTGGGCAAGGCGGCGGCCCTTGGCATATAGTCCGGGCTCCTCCTTGCGCTGCTGTAACCATGCATACCATCGAACGGATTTACCCCAAGGATCTCGATCCCCTCAGTCAGGACGACCAGAACAGCCTGCATATCCACCTCCAGCGCTACCAGTTCGCCGCCGCGCAACTGAGCGGTCAACGCGTGCTGGATATGGCCTGCGGCTGCGGTTATGGCACTGCTCTTCTGGCCGAACTACACCCGGACAAACAGATCACCGGCGTCGACATAGACCCGGCAGCCATTGCCTATGCGCAACAGCATTACCAACTGCCTAACCTGCGTTATAAATGCGCCGATGCCGAACAGTTCGCCAGCGCACAGGGCTTCGATTGCATTGTCAGCCTGGAAACCATCGAGCACCTGCCGCACCCGGCCAAGCTGCTGGCCAACTATGCGCGCTTACTGGCCGAGGGCGGCAAGATAATCGCCTCGGTGCCGATCACCCCGACCCTGGACGGCAACCCCCACCACCTGCACGACTTCAGCAAACGCAGCTTTTATGCGCTATTTCGCCAGCAGGGGCTGCATGCCGGGCAACAGTTGGAACAGATTCAGTGGTGGCAGTTCAAAGGCCTGTTCTCCAAACAGGCCGACCAGCACAAGCAGCACCGCTCCGAAGGGGTCGGCAATGCCGTGCTGCTGTACTACCGGCGCCGCCCGCTGTACCTGTTCAGCCGCCTGTATTCGATGCTGCGCTACGGTTTCAGCAACCGTTATCTGACCTGCGTATTTACCCGCCAGCCGGCATAGCCTCGACGGGACGACGGCGGTAGACCCAGATCCGCCTCAGCACCGTGGCGAACTGCCGCCACAGGCTGCCGTTGTTATAGACCTGGCCATAGCGCGCGGCGATCTCGCGCACCTCCACCGCCAACGCCGCATAACGCCGCGCCGGCAGATCGGGGAACAGGTGGTGTTCGATCTGGTGGCTTAGGTTGCCGGTGAGGATATGGAAAAGCGGCCCGCCATTGAGGTTGCTGGAGCCACGCAACTGGCGCAGATACCAGTGGCCGCGGCTCTCGCCGACCACCGATTCCTTTCT
>DASUOY010000388.1:0-7591 GCA_036276395.1 Pseudomonas sp. | reverse complement strand
GTGGTGGTCTTACCCGCGCCGTTCACACCCACCACCAGGATCACGTAGGGCTGCTTGCCGCTATCGATCTTCAGCGGCTGCTCCACCGGCTTGAGCAGGGTGGTCAGCTCTTCCTGCAGGGCCTTGTACAGCGCGCCGCTGTCGGCCAGTTCCTTGCGCGCCACGCGCTTGGTCAGGTTCTGCACTATGGCGGTGGTGGCCTCGACGCCAACGTCGGCGGTCAGCAGGCGGGTTTCGATATCTTCCAGCAGCTCGTCATCGATGACCTTCTTGCCGAGAAACAGGCTGGCCATGCCCTCGCCGAGGCTGGCGCTGGTTTTCGCCAGGCCCTGCTTGAGGCGCTCGAGAAAACCGGCGCGGGTTTCTTCGGCGCTTGGCGCCGCCGCGGCGACGGGCGCAACCTCAGGCTCCTCGAACAGTGGCGGCAGTTCGACATGGGCGTGCAGCACTTCGCTGCCGGCATTGATGCGAAAACGCGAAGGCCGCGGCGCCGCACTGGCTTCGTCTGGGCTGGCTGGCGCCATCTCAGCGGTTGCGGCTACGGCAGCGGCTTGAACGAGCGGAGCAACCGCAGCGCTTGGCGCCACCTCGGGCTGAACCGCAGCGACAGACACAGCGGCAACGACAGCCACAGGCTCGACAGGCGGCTGGGCGACGGGGAGCTCAGGCAGCGCTGCGAGCGGCTGCGCTGGCGCGGTCACGGGAGCGGCCGGCGGCGCGTCGGCCTGGGCAGGAATCGGGGCTGGAGCTGGCGTCGGCGCCGGGTTCACTACCGGGGTCGGCTGGGCGGGCGCGGGGCTCTGCTCAGGGCTGCCTGCTTGGGGCTTTTTGCGTAGCCAGCCGAACAGGTCCTTCTTCTCCGCCGGCTTGTCGCTTGCGCCAGGGGCCGGGGTCTTCTTGTCGTCGTTGGAACCAAACATGGAGGACGGCTATCTCTAAAGTGCGACACGCCGGCAGGTACATCCGCAACCCAGGTACGCAACGGCAAAAAGCTGAAAAGCTGCGCGCGGGAAGATGGACGCCTTAACAGGCTCGGCCGCCAGTAAAACGGATGCGTATCCTAGCACCTCCCCGCCCGCCGACGCTAAGCGCATGCGGACGGCCCGACCAGCCGCCCGCGTAGCCGTGAACTGGCGGCAGCCCTCCTTCTCAACGCCCGGACTTGAAGCGGTTCCACGCGCGGGTCATCCAGCGCATGACTTCCGCCGGCGGCTCGGTGGAGACATAGAGCTTGGCCTGCACCTCGGCCGGTGGGTAGATCGAGGGGTTGTGGCGGATCTCGCGATCCATCACCTGATCGGCCCGGCTATTGGCATTGGCGTAGCCGACGTACTCGCTGATGCCGGCCACCACCTGCGGCTGCAGCAGGTAGTCGATAAAGGCATGGGCCTGCTCGACGTTCTGCGCATCGGCCGGAATGCCGAGCATGTCGAACCACAGGTTGCCACCTTCGCGCGGCACCACGTAGGCGATCTCGATGCCATTGCCGGCTTCCTCGGCGCGGCTCATGGCCTGGAAGATATCGCCGGAATAGCCGAAGGCGATGCAGATATTGCCGTTGGCCAGGTCGCTGATATAGCGCGAGGAATGGAAGTAGCTGATATAGGGGCGCAGGGTCTTGAGCTTGGCCTCGGCCGCCTTGTAATCGCGGATGCGCGTGCTGTTGGGGTCCAGGCCCAGGTAGTTGAGCATGGCCGGGAAGGTCTCGTCCGCCGAGTCCAGCAGGGATACTCCGCAGGCCTGCAGCTTCTGCAGGTTCTGAGGCTCGAACAGCACCGCCCAGGAGTCGATCTTGTCGACGCCCAGCACCTGCTTGATCTTGGCCACGTTGTAACCAATGCCGTTGGTGCCCCACAGGTAAGGCACCGCGTACTGGTTGCCGGGGTCGTTGACCTGCAGGCGCGCCAGCAGTTGCGGGTCGAGGTTGCCCCAGTTCGGCAGGCGCGAGCGGTCCAGCTTCTGGAACACCCCGGCCTTGATCTGCCGGCCGAGGAAATGGTTGCTCGGCACCACCAGGTCATAGCCGCTGTTGCCCGCCAGCAACTTGCCCTCCAGGGTTTCGTTGGAGTCGAACACGTCGTACACCGGCTTGATGCCCGTCGCCTGCTGGAACTCGGCGAGGGTGTCCTCGGCGATATAGTCGGTCCAGTTGTAGATATTCACCACGCCCTGGGCCGCCGCCGAGCCCGTAAAAGTGCACAGGCTGAAGACGGCGAGCAGGACGCTGCTGCGTGGAAATTTCATGGGTTGTCCTTGTCTTGAGTACGCGTGAAAAACCCAGACGAGAAAACCGGCACAGGAAGAAATGGCCGCTGCAGCACCAGGCGGAGCAACAGCCGAGGCCGACCCGCAAGGCGCATGCAGTGAGTCAAACGCGCAGTCTATTGGTGTAAACGCGCGGTTCTAGGCCATTTCTTCCTGTGCCGGCTCCCTCGTCAGCTCGCAAAAGCCCTTAGAAGGTCTTGCTGGCGCTGACCACCAGGGTGGCGCTGCACAGGTCGTCATAGCCGCTGAAGCTTGCGCACTCGGCATCCGACAGGTCGGTATCGATATAGCTCAGGCCCCAGGTCACCCCAACCAGGTCGCGGGTCAGGCCGACGCTCCAGTTGTTGTAGTCCTCGCTGGCGCGGCTGAAGTCGCGATTGAAGAACACCTCGTCCTTGTAGTCGACGTTCTCCAGGCGGGCCTCGAAACCGATCTCGTAGGGCAGCACTGTGTGGTAGCCGACAAAGCTGTTGAAGATCACGTCATCGCCGTCGACCGTGTGCTTGCCGCCAATAAAGGCGCCGTACATATCCAGGGTGACCTGGAAATCGCTGCCATTGAACTGACCTTCACCCGGGTAGGTGAAGTTGTTGTACATGGCATCCAGGCTGATGTTGTCGTTGATCTGCCAGTAGTAGCCGGCGTAGTAGTCGACTTCCTGGCGGGTGCCGTAATCGTCGTCCTGCTCCCAGTCGTAGCCGAACTCGACATTGCTGGTCCAGACGCCGGCATACAGGCCGCTGGCGTGGCTGAGCATCAGGTCCAGCTGGGCGGCGGGATCGCCCATGGTTTGCGAGATGCCGCTGGAGCGGTAGTCGCTGACCAGCTTGGGCGTGACCACCAGGGCGAACTGGTCGCTCAGCTCGATGGCTTGCGCCGTGTTCAGGGCGAGCAGGCTGAGGCCTGCCAGGGTCATGGCTTTGACTGCGTGCATGAGGTTTTCCTTGTTGTTATAGGGTGACGCTATGGGCTGAGGCTTAAGGCTGCGCCCGGCCCCGGCCGCAACGGGGAGCAGTACCGTTACGGCCGGGCGGGGCAGACTGTGTTGCTCGGGGCGGGGCTTATTGGGCCTGCGCGACTGTCTTGCTTGGCTCGGCGCTATACACCGCCTTGCCGGCGAAGTAGGTCTGCAGCACCTGGGTGTCGAACAGCTGCTCATCGCTGACCTTGAACACGTCGCGGTCGAGGACGATCAGGTCGGCCTGCTTGCCGGGCGCCAGGGAGCCGATCTGCTGGTCAAGGCGCAGGGCCTTGGCGGCGTTGAGGGTGTAGGCCTGGAACATGGTCTGCCGGTCGATGCTTTCCTTGGGGTTAAGCACGCCCATCGGCCCCTTGCGGGTACTGGCCTGGGCGATGGCGTTCCACGGGTTGGGGCTGGACACCGGCCAGTCGCTGGCCCCGGCGATGGTCGCACCGGCCTGGTGCAGCGAACGCGCCGGGTACTGATACTGATAGGCGGCGGCGCTGACATAGGGTTTGACCAGCTCCTCGGTGTAGGTCTCGGCGGTGGCCCAGAGCAGCTGCATGGAGGCGATCACCCCGAGCTGCTGGAAGCGGGGAAACTCCTTGGGGTTGACCATCTGCAGGTGGCTGATGCTATGCGGCACCGCCGCCGGCTTGAGCGAGCGGGCGTACTCGAAGCCATTTAGCGCTTCACGCACCGCGCGGTCGCCGACCGCATGCACATGCATGATCCAGTCGCGCTGCTCGGCCGCCACCGCCAATTTGCCGAAGTTCTTCGGGTCGATCAGCAGTTCACCGCGCTTGAGGCTGTTCTTGAACGGGTCGAGCACCGCGGCGGTCTGCCCGGGAAACTCCATCACGCCGTCGGCGAAGATCTTGATGCCCGGGAAGCTCAGGTTCGGCACGCCCTGGAATTGCTGCATAACCTTGCCCAACACTTCGAGGTCGGCCGGCTTGCTCTGCGGATGGGTGATCAGCAGGGCCGCGACGTGGGCGCTGAGCTCACCGCTCTCGGCCAGCTTGCGGTACAGCGGCAGTACGCCGACATCCTTCTCGCTGGGGCGCAACTCGAACAGCGCATCACCATTGCCAGCGTTGGCCGCCGCGTCCATCCAAGCGGTAACGCCGACCTGGTTGTTGACCCGCACCGCCTCGCGGGCAGCCTGCAGCATCATCGCCTCGCTGGGTTCGGGTAGCTGGCTGCGCACGCGGTCCCAGCCGTTTTCCGCCAGGTAGCCATTGGGGGTGAAGTCGGCGCCGTGGCCGATATAGTTGCGTTCCTTCTCCGGCAGGCTTTGCACCAGGGCGGCGTCGATCTTCACCCGCTTGAGCATGGCGTTGTTGGCCCAGCCGGTATGGCCGTCGATGCCGTTGAGAACCACCGGCTGCTCCGCCCAGCGACCCTGGTTGAAGATCTGGCCCAGGCCCTCGCTCTGCTCCCAATAGCCCGAGCTGGCGCCGGAGATGACGATGATATCGCCCATCCGCGCCGCGCCGGCCTGGTCCTGGGCGATGATCCACTGCTCCAGTTCCGCCAGCGGCTTCACCTCGTCATACAGGTTGGAGCCCATGCTGGCCATGGCGCCCATGATCGGGTGGCTATGGGTGTCGATCATGCCCGGCATCAGCACCTTGCCGGCCAGGTCGATCAGCTGCGTATCGGCATCGGCCAGGGCCTTGATCTCGGCATCGCTGCCCACCTTGAGGATCTTGCCGTTCTCCACCGCCACGGCCTGGGCCAGGGGCTGGCCGGGTTCGGCGGTAAACACCTTGCCGTTGAACAGCAGCAGGTCGGCGGCGGCCATGGCTTCCATCGAGGAAAAAGCTATGGCGGCGGCCAACAGGCTTGGAATAAATCGTTGCATTGCGTCAGCCTCTGGTTTTTATTGGTCTGGCCGCGAGACTAGCGCCTGCGAGAAAGCGGCAGAACCGCGCTCTCAAGCAAAACTTTTTTGCCTAACAGGAAAAACACCATGGACAAGCTCAGCGCCCTGAGCATGTTTGTCGCCACTGCCGAACACGGCAGTTTCAGCCGCGCGGCCGAGCAGCTTGGAAAAACCCCTTCGGCCCTGACCAAGGCGGTCAGCCACCTTGAGGCCGAGCTGGGCGCGCAGCTGTTCGAACGCAGCACCCGGCGCACCGCGCTGACCGAGGCCGGGCGGCTCTACCTGGAGACCGCGCGCCAGGTGCTGCAACGCCTGCACGATGCCGGCGAGGAGATCGGCCAGCTCAAGCATGGCCTGCACGGCAACCTGCGCCTGACCGCGCCGCTGGCCTTTGGCCGGGCCTTTCTCGACGAGGCCTGCGGCGGCTTTCTCGCCGCCCATCCGCAGATCCGCCTGCGGGTGGACCTGTGCGATGCCTTTGTCGATCTGGTCGAGGGCGGCTATGACCTGGCCCTGCGCGAGGGTCGCAGCGACCTGCCGGGGCTGATCGCCAAACCCCTGGGGCCCAACCGTATCCTGCTGTGCGCCAGCCCCGCCTACCTGGCCGCCAACCCGACGCCGGTCAGCCCGGAGACCTTCGCCCAGCACCAGTGGCTGATCTACCGCCACCCGGCCCTGGATCAGCATTACTGGTGGTTATCCCTGGATGGCCTGCGCCTGCGCATCCCGGTGCCCCAGGCCCGCCTGGACAGCGACAACTACGACCTGCTGTTGGCCAACGCCCTCAGCGGCGTCGGCCTGTATGCCTGCCCGTTGTGGAGCGTGCAGCCCTATCTGGCGAGTGGCAAATTGGTGCAATTGATGCCCGAGTATGACTTCGACCCGGACGCCTTCGGCCCGCTGATTCTCGCCGTGTACCCCAGCCACAGGCGGGCGACGCGCAAGGTGCAGGCCTTTATCGATTACCTGGCGGCCTTTCTGGCCGCGCGCGGCCTTGGCCAGTGACGGAGCAAACGCGGAACCCGCCGCGTGGTGCACGGTCCCACGGTTCTGTTGCGCCGCGCTTGCCGCTAGAATCGCCCAGGCCGGCTCCCCCGGCAGCCCATCACGGTACCCCCACGCCCATGCACACTACCTTTCTCCGCGCCGCCAGCCTGCTGTTCGCCGCCCTTGCCATGCCTCTGCTGACCCAGGCCGCCGAGCCGCAGCCGACCCACGAATTCAGCCTGGACAATGGCCTCAAGGTCATAGTGCGCGAGGATCATCGCGCCCCGGTGGTGGTCTCCCAGCTCTGGTACAAGGTCGGCTCCAGCTACGAGACGCCCGGCCAGACCGGTCTGTCCCACGCCCTCGAACATATGATGTTCAAGGGCAGCCGCAAGCTCGGCCCCGGCGAAGCCTCACGCATCCTGCGCGAGCTGGGCGCCGAGGAAAACGCCTTTACCAGCGACGACTACACCGCCTACTACCAGGTGCTGGCCCGCGACCGCCTGGCCATCGCCCTGGAGCTGGAAGCCGACCGCCTGGCCAGCCTTGCGCTTCCGGCCGACGAGTTCGCCAAGGAAATCGAGGTGATCAAGGAGGAGCGCCGCCTGCGCACCGACGACAAGCCCAGCTCGCTGGCCTATGAGCGCTTCAAGGCCATGGCCTACCCCGCCAGCGGCTATCACACCCCGACCATCGGCTGGATGGCCGACCTCGAACGCATGACGGTGGCAGAGCTGCGCGCCTGGTATGAAGCCTGGTACGCACCGAACAACGCCACCCTGGTGGTGGTCGGCGATGTCAGCGCCGCCGAGGTGAAGATCCTTGCCGAGCGCTATTTCGGCCCCATCCCCAAGCGCGCCGTGCCCACGGCGAAAGCGCCGCGTGAGCTGCCCGCGCCCGGCGAGCGACGCATCACCCTACACCTGAAAACCCAGCTGCCGAGCCTGATGCTGGGCTTCAACGTGCCTGGCCTGGCCACCGCCGAACAGCCGCGCCAGGTACACGCCCTGCGCCTGATCGCCGCGCTGCTCGATGGCGGCTACAGCGCCCGCCTGGCCACGCGCCTGGAGCGTGGCGAGGAACTGGTTTCCGCGGCCTCGGCCTGGTACGACGGCTTCGGCCGCGGCGACAGCCTGTTCGTGCTGTCCGCCACCCCCAATGTGCAGACCGGCAAGACCCTGGAGCAGGTCGAAGCGGGCCTCTGGCGTGAGCTGGAAGACTTGAAAAACACCCCGCCGAGCGCCGAGGAACTGGCCCGGGTACGCGCCCAGGTGATCGCCGGCCTGGTCTACGAGCGCGATTCCATCACCAGCCAGGCCACCGCCATCGGCCGCCTGGAGACCGTCGGTCTGTCCTGGCAGCTGATGGATCAGGAACTGGCCGAGCTGGAGGCCGTGACCCCGGCCGATATCCAGCAGGCCGCCAGCACCTTCTTTACCCGCGAGCGCCTGAGCGTCGCCCATGTTTTGCCTGAGGAGAAGCGCCATGAA
>DASUOY010000387.1:0-8376 GCA_036276395.1 Pseudomonas sp. | reverse complement strand
CACCGCCGCGGTGATGGCGGTCAGCGGCGCGGTGAACTTCAGCTCGCCGTGGGTTGACTCCACCAGCGGCCCGCCGGCGAGGATAAACAGGAAGGACGGCAGAAAGGTGAACCAGGTGACCAAGCAGGCTGCCAGCGCGCCGCTGGCAAAGGCCGAATCGCCGCCGAACACCGGCTGCAGATAGGCGCCGACAAATGCCACGAAAGCCACCACCATGATCAGCGGCCCCGGCGTGGTTTCGCCCAGGGCCAGGCCGTCAATCATCTGCGTCGGGCTCAGCCAGCCGTAGTGGCCGACCGCGCCCTGGTAGACATAGGGCAGCACCGCGTAGGCGCCGCCGAAGGTCAGCAGCGCCGCCTTGGTAAAGAACCAGCCCATCTGCGTCAGCGTGCCGTCCCAGCCGAACAGTGCGCACAGCACGCCCATGGGCAGCAGCCACAGCGCGGCGCCGATCAACAGCAGTAGCAGCAGGCGCGGCCAGCGGAAACGCCCGTGCGCGGGAGTCGGCGTATCGTCATCGATCAGTGCCGGGCCGTAGGATTGCTTGGCCGCGCCATGGCCGCCGCCGATGCTGAACTTCTCCGGGGCGAAGCGCCCGCCCAAATAACCGATCAGCGCGGCGCCCAGCACTATCACGGGGAACGGCAGATTCAGGGCGAAGATGGCGACGAAGGAGGCCCCGGCGATCGCCCACAGCCAGTTGTTTTTCAGCGCCCGCGAGCCGATGCGGTGGGCGGCCTGCAGCACTATGGCGGTCACCGCCGGCTTGATCCCGTAGAAGATCCCCGCCACCAGCGGCACATCACCGAAGGCGATATACAGCCAGGACAGGCCGATCAGGATAAACAGCGACGGCAGCACGAACAGCACCCCGGCTATCACCCCGCCCCAGGTGCGGTGCATCAACCAGCCGATATAGGTGGCCAGCTGCTGCGCCTCCGGCCCCGGCAGCAACATGCAGTAATTGAGGGCATGCAGAAAACGGCGCTCGGACAACCAGCGGCGCTTCTCCACCAGCTCCTGATGCATGATGGCGATCTGTCCGGCCGGGCCGCCAAAGCTGATCAGGCCCAGTTTCAGCCAGAACCAGAAGGCCTGCAGCAGGCTGACCGGTGGCGGCGCTTGATCGACGGCTGGGGGCACGGGCATAGGCACACTCTTGGGCGGGAACGGGGGCCACACTATATAACCGTTGCCATGGCGATTTAAGCCTGCGCGGCTCAAGCTCGCGGATCGATTTGCGTATATCCTTTTACCCAGAGCCCGCCGCTCTGCCCCTTCCCACCTGCCCGTGAAACCTTCCGTGAAAATCCGTCATTCCCTCGCAAGCCTGCTGCTGATCTGCAGCTGCACCCTGGTTGCCTCGTTCAGCCAGGCCGCCAGCAAACAACAAGAACTCGCCGCCGGCAGCGCCCTGGTGGTCGACCTGCAGACCAACCAGGTGCTCTATGAACGCAACGCCGATACGGTGGTGCCCATCGCCTCGCTGACCAAGCTGATGACCGCCGTGGTCGCCCTGGACGCCAAGCTGCCGCTGGAGCAGATGCTGCCCATCACCATCCGCGACACCCTGGAGATGCGTGGCGTCTACTCGCGGGTGCGGGTGGGCAGCGAGCTGAGCCGCCGCGACATGCTGCTACTGGCCCTGATGTCCTCGGAAAACCGCGCGGCCTCGAGCCTGGCGCACCATTACCCGGGCGGCCACAAGGCCTTTGTCGCGGCAATGAACGCCAAGGCCAAGGCCCTGGGCATGCACAGCTCGCGCTTCGTCGAGCCCACCGGGCTGTCGGAGCGCAACCTGTCCAGCGCCCGCGATCTGGTGCTGCTGCTCAAGGCGGCCAATCAGTACCCGCTGATCCGCCAGTTCAGCACCACCTCGGAGAAGGTCCAGAGTTTCAGCAAGCCGCGCTACAGCCTGGGCTTTCGCAACACCAACCACCTGGTGCGCAAGCCTGACTGGAGCATCCAGCTGAGCAAGACCGGCTTCACCAACGAGGCGGGCCGCTGCCTGGCGATGAACACCGTGATGAACAAGCGCTCGGTGGCTTTCGTGGTGCTGGATGCCTTCGGCAAGTACACCCATATGGCCGACGCCAACCGCCTCAAGCGCTGGCTGGAAACCGGCCGCATCACCCCGGTGCCGGCCGCGGCCATCAGCTACCGCAAGCAGAAACTGGCGCAACGCCAGCTGCAGGTCGCGCAGTAAGCCGAGCGCGGGCCTGAGTCTTAAGGATTCAGGCCCAACAGCGACTGGCGCATGCCAAACACCAGAAAACGCGCCAGCTCGCTGAGCGGCAGGGCCTTGCTGATCAGATAGCCCTGGATCTGATCGCAGCCGAACTGGCGCAACAGCTCCAGCTGCTCGTTGCTCTCCACGCCCTCCCCCACCACCTGCAGATTGAGGTTGTGCGCCAGGTTGATCATCGCCCGCACCAGCTGGCGGTTCTCCGCGCGCTCGGGCATGCCGCCGACAAAGCTCTTGTCGATCTTGAGCAGGGTGATCGGCAGGTTGTTCAGGTGCACGAAGGAGGAGAAGCCGGTGCCGAAATCGTCCAGGGAGAAGCGCACGCCGAGCTTGGCCAGGGCCAGCATGGTCTGCTGCACCTGCTCGCTGCGGCGCATCACCGCGGTTTCGGTCAGCTCGAACTCCAGCCACTGCGCATCCACCCCACGCTCCTCGATCAGGCGGCTCAGGGTTGGCAGCAACTGGCTGTCCTGGAACTGGCGAAACGACAGATTGATCGCCATATGCAGCGGCGGCAGGCCACGCCCACGCAGCCACTGCATATCGCGCAGGGCGCGGGAAATCACCCAGTAGCCGAGCGGCACGATCAGCCCGCTTTCCTCGGCCAGCGGCACGAATTCGTCGGGATAGAGCAGGCCGTGCTCGCTGTGTCGCCAGCGCACCAGGGCCTCCAGGCCGACCACCTGACCAGTCTGCAGGCACAGGCGCGGCTGATAGTGCAGCTCCAGCTCGTCACGCCGCAGGGCGCGGCGCAGTTCGCTTTCCAGCTCGGCCTGGCTGCGCGCGCTGCGGTTGATGCGCTCGTCATAGATATGGAAGGTGCAGCCCTGCTGGTTCTTGGCCTGCTGCATGGCGATATGCGCATGCCACATCAGCGGGTCGGCGGCGCTCTGCGCGCTGGCGTGGGCCAGGCCCAGGCTGCAGCCGATCAACAGGCTCTCGCCTTCCACCCAGTAAGGCTCGGCCAGCGCCTCGGTAATACGCAGCGCCAGGCGTTCGGCGCGCTGCGGGTCACGCCGGCTATCGAGCAACAGGCCGAACTCGTCGCTGCCCAGGCGCGCCAGCTGGTCGCCGGCCTGCAATTGCGCCTTGATCCGCGCCACCACCTGCAGAATCAGGCTGTCGCCGCCCTGATAACCGAGGGCGTCATTGGCATGGCGAAAGTTATCCAGATCCAGGTGACCGAGGGTCAGGCCACGCCCGCCATATTCCGCCAGGCGCGCCGCCAGCAGGGTCTGGAAACCCTGGCGATTGGCGATGCCGGTCAAGGCATCCTGTTCGGCCAGACGCTGCAGGCTGTCCTGCAACTTGCCGCGCTCGCCGGCATAGCGCAGGCAACGGCGCAGGGCATCCACCCCGGCGCCGGTCACCAGCCAGTCGCTGACGCCGCTCGGCACCTGCTGCGGCTCCTGCTCCAGCAGCAACACCAGGGGCAGGCGACAACCCTGGGTTTGCGGCAACTGCTCCGGGGTACAGAGCAGCAGGCCCGGCCGCCCATCGTCGAACAAGCTGCTGGCGGCGGCCCAGGAGGGCGCGGTAATCAAGTCGTGGGGATGGCCCAGGGCGGCCAGCTGCTCGCGCAGACGCTGAGTCCAGGCCACAGACTCGCTCAGCAGAAGTAAACGCAGGGGTTCAACAAGCACGGCCAAATGGCATCCCCGGATCAAGATATAGGCCAACGACACGCCAGCGAGTCGCTACTGCAGCCCCTGCCGTGGAATAACCCGGACGGCAGCTGGATGCTGGGAAACAAACTAACCAACTGGGTCGGCATCGACCAGCAGCTTATTGGCAAGCTGTGAGCGAGATCATGTCCTGCGGCAAAAGCCTGGACTAGAGCGGCCCGCCGCTCAGAAGCGGCTTAGTTCCCGCGAGTAGGATACGCGGCAGTTTTTAGCGCAAAATCGCCGCCGCGAGGCAGCTTCTTAGGCCTGACGCAGGGCCAGTACGCCATTGCGCTCGCGCTGCTGCAGCAGGAAGCGTTGCAGCTCGGCCAGGGGCACTGGTTTGCTGATCAGATAACCCTGGCCCTGGTCGCAACCGAACTGCTGCAGCAGGGCCAGTTCGGCTTCGGTTTCGATGCCCTCGGCCACCACCTCCAGGCCGAGGTTGCGCGCCAGATTGATCATGGCGTTGACCAGCCTGGCCTGCTCGGCGCGCACCGCCATGCCGGAGACAAAGCTCTTGTCCAGCTTGAGCAGGCTGATTGGCAGGCTGGCCAGATGCACGAAGGAGGAGAAGCCGGTGCCGAAATCGTCCAGGGAGAAGCGCACCCCCAGGCTACCCAGGGTGCGCATGGTATTGAGCACATAATCGCTGCGGCGCATCACCGCGGTCTCGGTCAGCTCGAACTCCAGCCAGCGCGCATCCACCCGGCAGTTCTCGATCAGGCGTTGCACGGTGGGCAACAGCTGGCTGTCCTGAAACTGGCTGAAGGACAGATTGACCGCCATATGCAGCAGCAGGTCGTGTTCGGCCAGCCAGTCCAGATCACGCAGGGCACGGGCCACCACCCAGTAGCCAAGCGGCACGATCAAACCGCTCTGCTCGGCCAGGGGGATAAAGTCCTCGGGGTAGAGCAAACCCCGGCTGGGGTGCCGCCAGCGCACCAGGGCCTCCAGGCCGACTATGGCGCCGCTGGCCAGGTCCTGGCGCGGCTGGTAGTGCAGCTCCAGCTCGTCGCGGCGCAGCGCCCGGCGCAGTTCGGCCTCGAGATCGGCCAGGCTGCGCACGTCGCTGCCCATGCGCTCGTCATACAGGTGGTAGGTGCAGCCCTCTTCGCGCTTGGCCTGCTGCATGGCCAGGTGCGCATGCCAGAGCAGCGGGTCGGCATCCTCGCCAGCGCGGCCATAGGCCAGGCCCAGGCTGCAGCCCATGGACAGGCTCTCGCCCTGAATCCAGTAGGGTTCGCCCAGGGCGGCCATCAGCATCTTGGCCATGGGTTCGACCCGGGCACGTGACTGGCTGATATCCAGCAGCAGGGCGAATTCGTCGCTGCCAACCCGCGCGGGGATGTCCTGGGGCTCCAGCACGCCCTTGATCCGCTCGGTGACCTGCTGGATCAACAGATCGCCGGCCTGATGGCCGAGGCTGTCGTTGGCATGGCTGAAATTATCTAGGTCCAGATAACCCAACAACAAGCCGCGCCCACGGTTCTCCAGCAGGCGTTTGCGCAGCAGGCTCTGAAAGCCCTGACGATTGGCGATACCGGTCAGCGGGTCGCGCTCGCTCAAGGCTTGCAGAGCCTGACGCTGTCGGCTGTAATCCAGGCAGCGGCGCAATACCTCGGCGTTGAGGCAGTCGCGCGCCAGCCAATCCTGGGCATCACTAGGGGGTTCCTGAGGCGCGCGCTCCAGCAGCAGGATCGGCGGCAAGGGGCAGAGCTGAGCGGCCGGACGGCACTCGGGGGTGCAGAAGATCAGATCGGGCAGGTCGTGCTGATAGAGGCGCTGGGCATCCTGCCAACTGTTAGCGGCGAACAGCCAGACCGGCTCGGCTTGCTCGGCCAGCAAGGCATCGAGCAGCGTCACCCAGTGGCGTTCTGTCGTCAGAATCAGCAGCCGGCAGAAATGGCTTTGGCAGGACACACAACCTCCGCAGCACCCTATTTAAGAACTTACTTTAACTTATAGCTGCAATTGCTTAATAAATCACCAAAATCTATTCGACATATCCTGCCTATGCAAGCCCGCCGACGCCCGCCCTGCGCCGCCTGCGGCATTCCTGATAGAATTCACGGCCATTTCGTCCGACTCCACTGCGCTCAATGTCCCGACTCAATCCCCGGCAGCAAGAAGCCGTGAACTATGTCGGCGGCCCTCTTTTGGTGCTCGCCGGTGCCGGTTCCGGCAAGACCAGCGTGATCACCCGCAAGATCGCCCACCTGGTGCAGAACTGCGGCATCCAGGCCCGCCATATCGTCGCCATGACCTTTACCAACAAGGCCGCGCGGGAAATGAAGGAGCGCGTCGGCACGCTGCTCAAGGGCGCCGAGGCACGCGGCCTGACGGTGTCGACCTTCCACAACCTGGGCATGAATATCATCCGCAAGGAATACGCGGCGCTGGGCTACAAGCCGGGCTTCTCGATCTTCGACGAGGGCGATATCAAGGCGCTGCTGTCGGACATCATGCAGAAGGAGTATTCCGGGGATGACGGCGCCGACGAGATCAAGAACTACATCGGTAGCTGGAAGAACGACCTGATCCTGCCCGAGCAGGCCCTGGCCGAGTCGCGCAATCCCAAGGAGCAGACCGCCGCCATCGTCTACCTGCACTACCAGCGCACGCTCAAGGCGTACAACGCGGTGGACTTCGACGACCTGATCCTGATGCCGGTAAAGCTGTTCCAGGACAATCCGGACATCCTGGAAAAGTGGCAGAACCGCATCCGCTACCTGCTGGTGGACGAATACCAGGACACCAACGCCAGCCAGTACCTGCTGGTGAAGCTCTTGGTGGGCATGCGCAACCAGTTCACCGTGGTCGGCGACGACGACCAGTCGATCTACGCCTGGCGCGGCGCGCGCCCGGAGAATCTGATGCTGCTGAAGGAGGATTACCCCTCGCTGAAGGTGGTGATGCTGGAGCAGAACTACCGCTCCACCAGCCGCATCCTCAAATGCGCCAACGTGCTGATCGCCAACAACCCGCATGCGTTCGAGAAGCAGCTGTGGAGCGAGATGGGCATGGGCGACGAGATCCGCGTGATCCGCTGTCGCAACGAAGACGCCGAGTGCGAGCGGGTGGCCCTGGAAATTCTTACCGAGCACCTGCGCACCCAGCGCCCCTACAGCGACTACGCCATCCTCTATCGCGGCAACTACCAGGCCAAGCTGATGGAGCTCAAACTGCAGCACCATCAGATTCCCTATCGCCTGAGTGGCGGCACCAGCTTCTTCGCCCGCCAGGAGGTGAAGGATCTGATGAGCTACTTCCGCCTGCTGGTCAACCCGGACGACGACAACGCCTTCCTGCGGGTGATCAACGTGCCGCGCCGGGAGATCGGCTCCACCACCCTGGAAAAGCTCGGCAACTACGCCACCAGCCGCAAGATCAGCATGTACGCCGCCGCCGGCGAAATCGGCCTGGGCGAACAGCTGGATGCGCGCTATACCGAGCGCCTGGCACGCTTTACCAAGTGGATGGACCGGGTGCGTCAGGAATGTGCGCAGAACGACCCGATTGCGGCGATCCGCAGCATGGTCATGGATATCGACTACGAGAACTGGTTGCGGCAGAACGCCTCCAACGACAAGGTCGCCGATGCACGCATGGGCAACGTCTGGTTCCTCGTCGAGGCGCTGAAGAACACCCTGGAGCGCGACGAAGACGGCGAGATGACCATCGAGGACGCCATCGGCAAGCTGGTGCTGCGCGACATGCTCGAGCGTCAGCAGGAAGAAGAGGAAGGCGCCGAAGGCGTGCAGATGATGACCCTGCACGCCTCCAAGGGCCTGGAATACCCTTCGGTGTATATCCTCGGCGTGGAGGAGGAAATCCTCCCGCACCGCTCCAGCATCGAGGCCGATACCGTCGAAGAAGAGCGCCGCCTGGCCTATGTAGGCATCACCCGTGCCAAGCGCAATCTGACCATGACCTTCGCCGCCAAGCGCAAGCAATACGGCGAAATCATGGACTGCGCACCGAGCCGCTTCCTCAATGAGCTGCCGCCCGAGGACCTGGTCTGGGAAGGCCTGGAAGATGCCCCCGCCGAGGTCAAGGCCGCCACCGGTAACTCGGCGCTGGCCAATATGCGCGCCATGCTCAAGAAATAAAACGCGACTTGGCTTGGCCGGATGCACGCCGGGCTACGCTGAAACAACAGACCCCGGCGCAGACCGGGTATTTGCACAACGATGAGGGTAACCGCGTGGAAGCGCTGAAACAGAAGATTCGCGAAGAAGGGGTGGTGCTCTCTGAGCAGGTGCTCAAGGTCGATGCCTTTCTCAATCACCAGATCGACCCCAAGCTGATGCAGCAGATCGGCCATGAGTTCGCCCAGCGCTTCGCCGGCCAGAACATCACCAAGATCGTCACCATCGAAGCATCGGGCATTGCCCCGGCGGTGATGGCCGGCCTGGAGCTGGGCGTGCCGGTGATTTTCGCGCGCAAGTACCAGTCGCTGACGCT